>NZ_NFIY01000017.1:0-55140 GCF_002163455.1 Megasphaera sp. An286
CCCCCCCCCCCCCCCCCCCCCCCCCCCCCCCCCCCCCCCCCCCCCCCCCCCCCCCCCCCCCGCCATGCGTTATACTGATAAAGAGTATGTGTATACAGCCGATAGGAACCGGCTCGTATGCATATCCCCTTTTAGTTATTATACATTGCATGTATTGAAATATAGCATGGCAGTATAGGTTATTCGTCCGATAAAAAAGCTGGAGCTGGTTGATCGTGAGGGCGAGGCCGTATGGCCATGGGCAAGGAGGAAATCATATGATAGGCAAACGAAACTTAGGAAAAGCTGTCGTTCTGGGCTTACTGTTAAGCACTGGCATGTATGGAGCGGCATGGGCAGCTGAAGAAGTAAGAGGTGGATTATGGACTGATGCAAATTATACGACCCAAGAAGGAAATGATTTAAAAATTGTTGCTGATGGAAAAGATGGTCATGGAAATATAGGCATAGGCTATAATGGTACGGTAAATGTACTCGGCGATAAGTTAACCGTTGAATCAGTTTCTAATGCGATTCAAAGCGGCTATATAGAAAATGCTAAAGTACAAATTTTGGCAAATAATATTGAAATCAATGCCGGAGATAATGGTATTTTTACAACAACAGAAGGCGGATATAAAAGTACAGTTATAATAGGCTCGGAAGACAGAAAAATCGAAAGCTTAACCATTAACGCTGGCGGTCAGGGTATTGATAATAAAAAAGGCAATGTTTACATTTACGGCACCGATGACAGCCAGTTTTATATTCATTCCTCAAATAAAAGCGGTAAGAACTCTAATCAGGCGGCCATTAATAATTCGGCGGATAAAGGCGAGATTAGTATGACCGGCGGTTCTATTAGACTGCAAACAGATAAAGCTGACAAAGGGTACGGTGATGGTATTACTAACAGCACAGGTACTACGACTTTAAATTTTAATAGTATTAAAATGGATGTAACAGGAAACGGCATCCATAATACTTCGGGGACAGTTTCTTTAAATACAAAGGGGAGTAATACCATTACGTCGGCTCAGCAGGGTATCTATGCTGAAGAAGGCACGGTCGATGTGACTGGTAAAAACAACACCATTATTGCTGGGGATAGGGTTTATTATAAAGAAAATAATATTATCTATACGTATGGTAAAGATTTAGCTATTCATGCTGGCAGTGAAAACAGCAAAGGGACTGCTACTTATGCGAGAACGGTAAACTTAAAGGCTAATAATGGCGATAATGCTCTTTTTGGCGCTGTATATGCAATAGGTAATAGTACGAACGTTACCATACGCAATGCAAAAGGAGCCCAAAGTGGCGTATACTCGGCGGCAATTATTGGCGGCGCAGGCGGCTTGCAGGACGAAGAAAAGTTTTATGGTAAGCAAGTTGTATCAGCATTATATGCTGAACATGGCGCAACGGTTGACTGGTCCGGTAAGGATAACATGTTCTTGTCCTATGCGGATAATACGGACAAGGATATGTTAGAAAGAACGGTCTGGGCATACGACGGCGCGACGATCAATATTGCTGGTAAGACGGTTATTCGTACGAACCGGTATAAAACCAGTCCCAATAATTTGGATGTGGCCATCGCTGCTGGCACGGGAACCAATTTAAAGCCAGAAGATATTAGTTCTCCCGATAATGTAGATAAAACGAAAGTCAACATTACATACGATAAAGACAGCTATATTGAGGGCGATATCCTTTCGGCTTATACAGGTAATGTAACCATTGCGGCGAGAGACGGCGCGACGAATGCCAATATGCATATTACAGGTAATCTCCTTGCTGGTAATAATGGGATCATGACGGTAGACCTTGGTAACGGCGGCACACTGTCCGGCCGCATTGACGATTACGGCGATGCCGGTTCTGTCGAAAACAGCGGTCACGGCACGGCGAATGGAGAGGGAGAGACGTTTTTCAACCCAACATTCAGCAGCACGATTTATCAAGGCGGCGAAGTGAACTTGAAGATGGGCGAAGACTCGAAGTGGACGGTTACGGGCCAGAGCTGGGTTACGAGCGTGGATACGGGAAATAGCGAACACGTCGAGATTGACCTCAGTGCGACGGACTCGGCATTGAATAAAACGGTACAGGCTTTAACGATCGGCGAAATGAAGGGCAACGCCATGTTTACGATGCAGCTCGACGGCGATAGAAAGGTCAGCGATATGCTGTACATGAAAAAAGCAAACGGCGAGTATTTCATCAATTTGAAAAACGCCGTGACTGTAGAAGATATGTATAACGGATTTGACGGTTTGCGCTTTGCAACGGTCGGCAAGGGTTCTCATGCTACCTTCAGCGCCGGTACATATGGCAACGGTGTGTATAACGTCGAATACGAAGTCGGCACGGACGATTATGCTACCAGCACGGAAAATAAGGCGTATAACAGCACGGCCAACGACGGCCAGATGGATGCGGCGAAACCGGGGAATGCTTTGGTAGATAATCTCTTTAAGGATGAACCGCAGGGAGCCGCGGCATACGGCGTCATGACCTTAGCGGCTGTGGATTCGCCAGAGGCGACGGATTCGTCCGATACAACGGAAGATATGGGCACGAATACGGGTATGAACGGTGAGGTATTAAGCGATACGACGAACTTTAAGCTTATCGACGTCAAATCGACGGAATTATCCAATGCCGGCAAGACCATCATCGACATGTCCAAGGTCAACTATTCCAACGCCATCTACATGGACCGCCTGAACAAGCGCATGGGTGAAGCGCGGTACATCGACGGCGACGAAGGCCTGTGGGTACGCATCCGCCACGACCGCATCGGCAAGTCTGATGCCTTCCGCAGCAAGAATACCATGATGGAACTGGGCTATGACAAGCGCGTCGACGACCGGGAAGACGGCGAACACCGCCGCGGCTTTGCCATCGACTACATGCGTGGCACGGCCGAGTATCATAACGTAGCCGGTGACGGCGACGTACGGCGCGGCGGCGTATGGTTCTACGATACGTGGCTCGGCAATAAGGGCCATTATTCCGATTACGTCCTGAAATTCGGCAGATTGTCCAATGATTTCGACATCTACAGTGAATTGGGCGAAAAGATTACCGGCGACTACAGCAACTTCGTCTACTCGGCCAGCGCTGAATATGGCCGCAAGAAGGACATCGGCAAGGATTGGTATTTTGAACCCCAGGTTCAGCTCCAGTATGCTCACGTCACCGACGCCGACTACACGACGAGCCAGGGCACGAGCGTCGAACTGGACGCTATCGACAGCCTCATCGGCCGCGTCGGCTTCCGCCTCGGCAAAGATATGGGCGAAAACAATACCTTCTATGTCAAGGCCGACGTGCTTCATGAATTCCTGGGCGATCAGGATATCAGCGCCTTCGACGCTACGGGCCGCCTTGATACGACCTACGAAAACGAAGGCACCTGGTACGACGTGGGCCTCGGTTTCTCCCATCAGTTCAGCAAGGGGACGTACATGTTCCTCGACGTGGAAAAGACCTTCGGCAATGACAACGAAGACACATATCAGTTTAACGTCGGCATGAACTGGAAGGTCTGATTGCTGGTGAAACGGCAAGCGATATGCCCCGTGTGCGGCAAGGAGTTTACAGCCGATCGGTCTACGCAGCGGTACTGCAGCGACCTCTGCCGCCGGTACGCCTATCGCCATCGGGACGAAGCACCGCCGGCGCAGCGAGCCTGCGGAAAGACGGTGCGCTCCTTCCGCTGCCTGCGCTGCGGGACGCTCGTCTCCGTGACGAACCGCGCCGACAAACGGGTAAAATTCTGCTCGCCCCGCTGCGAGCGGCTGTATTGGAAGCACTCGGAGCACGCCGCGTGCCAGGCCGTGGTGCGTACCTTTTCCTGCCGGCAGTGCGGCCGGACGGTGACCGTCACGGAAGCAAAGGACCGGCGAACCGCCTTCTGCAGCGCCGACTGCCGCATACAGTGGTTTTCCGCGCATCGGAAGCGGACACCGTAGGTAGATATGATAAGAAAAGAGTCAGAACAGACGAACTGCGTTCTGACTCTTTTTGTATATATAATAATGTAATATATAGAAGCGATCGGCGCCTTGACGAGGCGGCGAGGGTATGCTAGGATAAACATGAAAAAAGAGATGCTAGCCGACAAACGGTTAGCCCAATACTATATTGCAAAATAGCCGCAATCAGAATTGGAGCTCTGGGTGGCGGCTATTTTTGCGTGTGCTGCAATACGATGATTAACACCATTAAAAGCAACAACGTTACGTTTACTTGGGCTATATCCATATGCAACACCCCGTTTCTAGGGGCATAATTTAACCGCGCTGCCGTTTGGAATGCATAGCATCTCTTGCCTTTTATGGTACAGGATAACAGGACGTGCTGTCAAGGGAAAATCGTCCGTATGTTCGATTGGTATACGCCTTGACGAGCCTGTAGGGCTATGCTAAGATAGAGGTGAAAAACGAGGCGCTGCACCGACAAACGGTTCGCCCCAATTATATTACGCACAAAAATAGTCGCAACAATGGGGATTGGGCGGCTATTTTTGTTTATTCTGTGTCAGGATGGTCAACACGATAAGGAGTAACAGCGTTACGTTTATCTGGTCAAATCCCATACACATCACCCCGATTCCGGGGCCCGATTACCGCCTGCCGTTTGGAGTATGCAGCGCCTCTTGTGTCATATGGTACAGGACAGGCAGGCGCTTTGTCAAGAGAAAACCGTCTGTATGTTCGATTGGTATACGCCTTGACGGGCTGATGGAGCTATGCTAAGATAGAGATGAAAAACGAGGCGCTGCACCGACAAACGGTTCCCCCCAATAGTGTTACTAACAAAAATAGTCGCAACCTCGGGGAAAAGGAAGGCGGCTATTTTTGTTTGTTTTGTGTCAGGATGGATGGGCACGATTACCGTCTGCCGTTTGAAGTATGCAGTGCTTCTTGTGTCTTATGGTACAGGGCAAACGGGTGCTTTGGCAAGAGAAAAGCGTTCGTATGTTTGTGTATGGGGAGCCTCTCTTGCAGAATGATTCTATCTTTAGTATAGTAATACTATACAATCTATGCAGGAGGTAACGGGCGATGCCGTTTAAAATTATTTGCGGAGACATTACAAAGGTACAGGCCGATGCCATCGTAAACGCGGCTAATGAGCGGCTGTTGATGGGCGGCGGCGTATGCGGCGCTATATTCCGGGCAGCCGGATATGCCGAGCTGACCGAAGCTTGTCAGGATATCGGGCATTGCCCGACGGGCGACGCTGTCATCACGCCGGCCTTTCATCTGCCGGCGCAGTACGTCATTCATACCGTAGGGCCTGTGTGGGAAGGCGGCGACCATGGTGAACGGGAATTGCTGTACCAATGTTATGCCAAATCGCTGGCCCTTGCCGAATCCTACGGCCTTCGGTCTATTGCCTTTCCGCTGATTTCATCGGGCATCTTCGGCTATCCTCGGGAAGAGGCCCTTCAAGTCTGCGAGGAAGCCATCGAAGATTTTTTGGCCGTTCATGAGATGGACGTGTATTTAGTGTTGCTGTCGTGCGAGGGCGTCGGCGAATTAGAATACGTATAATATACGGCGTACTGCGCGGCGGTGAAGGGAAAAGACAATCTCAGCAAAGACTTTTTTGCTGAGATTGTAAAAAAAGTACTTGACGGAAAGGATTTTTGTGATATAATTACTCTTGTGCTAAGGAATCAAACACAGCTTGCCGGAGTGGCGGAATGGCAGACGCACCTGACTCAAAATCAGGCGGGTAACACCGTGGGGGTTCAAGTCCCTTCTCCGGCACCAAACCGATATAATCCGAACTTGTTTCCAGTAGGAGATGAGTTCGGATTATTTGTTTTAACGGAAAAAGGAGAACGTTGCAAATGCAAATCAGCGGGGCGTCGCCCGCCATACAATTAAATAGTAAAGGCAGATTTACATGCCAAGATGGTTCTGTCAAATACATACCTGCAACAACTTGATATTGTCTTCGTTTGGCGTATAGCTTGACGAGCCTGTAGAGCTATGCTAAGATAGAGATGAAAAACGAGGCGCTGTGCCGACAAACGGTCAGCCCCCTTTATGTGTTAACAGAAATAGTCGTCAACAGAATTGGTAGGCTGCAGACGGCTATTTTTGTTTGTGCGAAATGAGATAAAACAACACGATGAGTAATACTAAGGTCGCATTGATAGAATCCATACGCATCACCCCGTTTCGGGGGCTGGATTTGACCGCCTGCCGTTTGATGTGCACAAACGCCTCTTGCGTCCTATGGTACAGGACGAAGGGGCGTATGTCAATAAGGAAAGCGATTGTATGTTCGATTGGCATAGCGCTTAGGGAAAGACTGTGTTTCATGGAACCGGGAGATACGGGTTTCATGAAGCGCAGTTTTTTTGCTTTTACAACCCTTAGCGCGCAAACTATGTTGAAAGAAGGCTGCGTCATTTGATATGATAAAATAAATCATCATATTCTATATATAAGGGAGAGGTAAATCGTGTACTCATGGAAACATATGCTGCGCAGCGCCGTCGTCTGCGCTGTGATTGCCGCGTCGTCTATGACGGCCTTTGCCGGGGAGTCGTCGTATTTGGAACAGGTGGACCCGCAGCTGCGGCCGGCGCTGGAACAGAGCTCTTCTCTGGATTTCAATCAGCCCGGCGCGCTGGAGGATATTAACCGGAGGGCCGGAGCCTTAGTCGGTTCGCCGAATTTGCCGAAGGACGAGGCTGTACAGGTGTACGACGTGTATATTCCCAATGGCGACGGCTCGGACAAGCTGCGCCTGCGGGTGTACAAGCCCGTACAGGCCGAGGCGGAACTGCCGGGGATTTATTGGATTCACGGCGGCGGATTCTTGTTTGGCGTGCCCGAGCAGGACGAGGCCCAGAGCCTGCGGTTTGCCAAGGAGGTAGGGGCCGTCGTCGTATCTGTCGATTATCGGCTGGCTCCGAAATATCCCTATCCGGCGGCCATCGACGATACCTATGCAGGGCTGAAATGGTTTTTTGACAACGCCGCGTCCTTAGGCGTCGACGATACGCGCATCGCCGTTGCCGGTGCCAGCGCCGGCGGGAATCTCTGCGCCGCCGTGGTCTTGATGGCTCGTGACAAAGGCGAAATACGGCCGGCTTTTCAAATGCCCCTGTACCCCATGCTGGACGACCGCATGGCCTCGCCGGCCAGCCGTGAAGTCATGGACATGAGGGTGTGGAACAACGTGTCTAATGTCTTTGCATGGAAGGCCTATATCGGCGATGCCGTCGGGACGGATCGGGCGACGGCCTATATGGCTCCGGCGAGGGCCGACGATTTGTCAGGACTGCCGCCGACGTATACCTGCGTCAGCACGCTGGATCCCTTCCGGGACGATACGATACGCTACGCCCAGCGCCTGGCCCAGGCCGGCGTGCCGGTGGAATTTCACCTCTATCCCCGGGCCTATCACGCCTTCGAGGCCATCGCCAAGGGAACGGACTATTCAAAGCGGGCTATCGACGAATACGTCCGCGTACTGGACGAAGCGCTGAACCCATAAATCGCATATCTGACAGGAAAAGGCTGCCTGAGGGGCAGCCTTTTTTGTCTATACGGATATCCTGTCTGTTGCAGCGCGTAAAAATCATATATAATATATACAGAAAGCCATGCGAAGGGAGGAACCTATATGTGCTCTGATGCTGTTTTACATGCCATTATTGCGGAAATTGCCCGGGCCTATCGCACTGCATACGGAACGGCGCTGCGCCATATATATTTATATGGTTCGTACGCCCGCGGCGATTTTGAAACGGATTCGGATATTGATTTAGTTGCCATCGTTGAGGGGGAACGCGGCGAATTGCAGCGGAAATTAAAAGATATATGGAATATTTCGGCAGAGCTGGAGTTAGAATATGACGTTATTATTTCGCCTACGGTGATTCCGGCGGCAGAGTTTGCCGCATATGATGGTGCGCTGCCGTATTATGCCAACATTGCTAAGGAAGGGGTCGAAATCAGTGCCTGACGCGAAAACCGCCCTTATGGCATATCGCTTGGAGAATGCTTCGGAAAAACTTAAAGCTGCCGACATGTTGTATCGCATCGGGTGTTATAAAGATGCGATACATCGCTCGTATTACGCCATTTTTTCAGCTATGCGGGCAGTGCTGGCCTTGGATGGAATAGATTATGCAAAGCATGCCGGTGTTATTTCGTATTTTTAGAAAACATATATTAAAACGGGTATATTTGAAAAAAAGTATTCAAAGTATATTAGTATTGCCTTCCAAATTCGAAACAACTGCGATTATGCCGATTTCTTTTTAGTCAGCGAAGACGATGCGCATGAGCAGTTAACTCATGCGAGGGAATTTATAGAGGCCGTTCGGCAATATCTGGAAGACATAGGTCGTACATAAACAGACGCAGCCCCAGCGGAAGAATGAGAGCCATTCTTTCGCCGGGGCTGCGATTTTTTTAGCATATGGAATTAGGTTTCTTCCTGCAGCAGGCGTTTAGCCGTGAACTGGTCCGTAATGAGGACGTTGGCGTAGCCGCCTTTTAGGGCTGCGCGTATGCTGGCGACCTTGGCTGCGCCGCCTGACAGGAGGATACTGTATTCCTTGGTCCGCAGGCAGTCGAGGTCGATGCCGACGGTGCGGTTGTTCAGCTCGGGGCTGGAAATATTGCCGTCCTTGTCGAAGAAGCGGGAGCAGATATCGCCGACGGCGTGGGTCTTGAGAAATTCCTTTTCTTCTTCGTCGGCGTAGCCCAGACGGAAAAAGAGGGCGTTGTCGCGGACGGTGCCGACGCTGAACAAGGCGATGTTGACGTTGCGGCCCAGCTCCAGGACGCGCTTGATGTGGCGGTCCTTATAGACCATATCTTTTACGGTTTTGGAATCGAACAGTACGGGCAGGGGCAGATATTGGGCGATGGTTTCGTAGTTTTTGGCGAAGCGTTCGAGAATTTCGTTGGCATAGGTTTCGCCGGCGGCCAGGGTAATCCCCCCTTCGAGCTGGACGATCTGCGCGCCCCGCAGGGGGTGGGGCAGAAGGGCGTGGGACAGGCAGTGCATGGTCGTGCCCCAGCCGACGCCGATGATGTCGCCGTCCTGGACGATTTTGCTGAGGTATTCAGCGCCTACCTGGCCGATATATTTTTTGATGTCTTCTTCGTCTTCAATGGGCGCGTTGGCGATGCAGGCGTCCTTGAGGCCGAAGGCGGAAATGATTTTTTTGGCCAGGAGGCTCTGGTCTTCGATGGGGTCGAAGATTTCGATGCGGACGAAGCCCATGTCCTTCGCGTACTGGAGGATGCGCGACACGGACGGGCGGGACAGGCTGAGCTCTTTGGCTATTTCGGTCTGGCTGTATCCCGATTGGTAGTATAGTTTGGCAGCGCTGATGGCTATTTTGTTTTTATTGTTTTGCATGGTAATCCGCCTTATCTGAGAAAATGGCAATGTAGTTCATAGCTGTTTGTATTATCTTATTATATCACAGGATGAGGCAGCAAGGATATGTATTGTCAAAAATAAACCTAAAATAGAGGCTATCTTTTAATGACAAATATTCTATAAATAGCATACTCTGCTTATAAAATGCGAAAAAGACATAATGAATTGACTGGTTATATATGATATGCAATACTAAGAAAAAATGTAAAATAAATATTGCAATTATTTTCATATGCTAATATAATTAAGACAACGCATAACCCATATGCTGAACCTGAAAGAAGAGAAGAGAAAAGAGATGTGTTGAAAGGAGTCTGGTATTATGCAGAAGAAGTATGTTATGGCGTTGGATGCGGGGACGACGAGTAACCGTGCGATTATTTTTGACGAAGAATCCCGCATCGTCAGCGTCAGCCAGAAAGAATTTACCCAGTATTTCCCCCAGCCTGGGTGGGTAGAACATGACGCGAACGAAATCCTCCATACGATGGTGGAAGTCATGAAGGGCGCCTTGGAACAGAGCGGCCTGACGGCGGCCGACATTTCGGCTATCGGCATTACGAACCAGCGCGAAACGGCTGTCGTATGGGATAAGACGACGGGCTGTCCCATTTACAACGCCATCGTCTGGCAGTCCCGCCAGACTGCGGCTATTTGTGAAGATTTGATCAAACAGGGCCTGGTCGACGAATTCAAGGAAAAGACGGGCCTGGTCATCGACGCTTATTTCTCCGGCACGAAGGTCAAATGGATTTTGGATACTGTCGAAGGGGCGAGAGAAAAGGCCGAAAAGGGCGAGCTCCTCTTTGGTACCATTGATTCGTGGCTCATCTGGAAGCTCAGCGGCGGCACGGTACATGTAACGGATTATTCCAATGCGTCCCGTACGCTGATGTTCAATATCAAGACCCTCGAATGGGACGACCAGCTCCTTTCGTATCTCGACGTGCCGAAGAGCATGCTGCCGGAAGTCCGTCCGTCCAGCGACGTGTACGGCTGCACGGACCCGGCCATTCTCGGCGCTCCCGTCAAGATTGCCGGCGCGGCAGGCGACCAGCAGGCGGCTCTCTTCGGCCAGACCTGTTTCGATCCGGGCATGGCGAAGAACACCTACGGTACGGGCTGCTTCCTCCTCATGAATACGGGCACGGAACCGATCACATCGAAAAACGGCCTCGTCACGACGATTGCCTGGGGCCTCGACGGCAAGGTAGAATATGCGCTCGAAGGCTCGATTTTCGTCGCCGGCTCGGCTATCCAATGGCTCCGCGACGGCCTGCGCCTCATCGACACGGCTCCCGACTCGGAATGGGTAGCCAAACGCGTCCCCGACTCGGACGGCGTATACGTCGTGCCGGCTTTCGTCGGCCTCGGCGCGCCGTACTGGGATATGAACGCCCGCGGCACGATTATCGGCATTACCCGCGGCACGACGAAAGCCCATATCGTCCGGGCAACGCTTGACTCCATGGCGTATCAGACGATGGATGTCCTCAGTGCGATGGAAGCCGATTCGGGCATCAAATTGGCGGCGCTCAAGGTAGACGGCGGCGCCTGCGCCAACAACATGCTCATGCAGTTCCAGGCCGATATTCTCCGCGTGCCTGTCGACCGTCCCCAGGTCATCGAAACGACGGCTCTCGGCGCGGCATACCTGGCCGGTCTGGCTGTCGGTGTATGGGAATCAAAGGACGAACTGCGCCATAGCTGGAAGCTCCAGAATCGTTTCGAACCGACGATGGACGCCGGCAAATCGGCGGCATATTACAAAGGCTGGCGCAAGGCTGTCAAACATGCCATGCACTGGCTCGACGACGAAGACTAATGGCGTAGCGTTCAGAAAGCGGGTGTCTGTATATGGATAACTTAATCGGTGAATTTTTTGGTACCATGGTGCTTATCGTGTTCGGGGCCGGCGTCTGCGCCTGCAACACGCTGACCAAATCGAAAGGCCAGAACGGCGGCTGGATCTGCATTACCGTCGGATGGGGCTTTGCCGTAACCCTCGGCGTATTTACGGCGACGACTCTCGGCGCGCCGCAGGGCGACTTGAACCCTGCCGTCACGCTGGCGAAGACGATGATCGGCATTTACACCTTTGAACAGTTCCTGGCGACGTCGGTCGTCCAGATTCTCGGCGCCATGGCCGGCGCGGCCATCGTCTGGCTGGCATACCTGCCCCACTGGGCGGAAACGGAAGACAAGGCGGCTAAATTGGGTATTTTCTGCACGGCTCCGGCCATCCGCAACTACCCGGCCAACATCCTGTGCGAAATCATCGGCACGTTCTTCCTGGTATTTGTCATCTGGATGATTTTCTCCAAGCAGGTCGGCGCGATTCCTCCCGGCGTAGGCCCGTACATCGTCGGCGTCCTGATCTGGGCTATCGGCCTCAGCCTCGGCGGTCCGACGGGGTATGCCATCAACCCGGCCCGAGACCTCGGTCCTCGCCTGGCTCATGCGATTTTGCCCATTGCCGGCAAAGGCGGCTCCGACTGGGGATATGCCTGGGTTCCCGTCGTCGCTCCAATCATCGGCGCGCTGGTAGCCTACGGCGTAGCTTCGGCTCTCAGCATTTTCTAATAATTCTATAAGCGGTTACGCGCAGGGACTTCTGATGATGACAGGAGTCCCTGTTTTATCGGAAGGGCTTGCGCAGACGGCGATTTTCTCATAGCTAAATTCCGCACAATGCAAAAATGGAATTTTGTAAAATTGCTATTGCAATTATTTTCACAAACAGATATAATGAAACCATCAGGTAAACACTATTGTATTGGATTCCGCAAAGAAAGAGGTTGTAAACATGACAAAACAAGCAGATGTCGTCGTCATCGGCGGCGGTATTACCGGCGCTGCCATACTGTATGAATTGGCAAAATATAACCTTCGTGCAGTCTTGGTAGAACAGGAACCGGAACTGGCTGCCGGCACGACAAAGGCCAACAGCGCGATTCTCCACGCCGGCTTCGATGCTCCCACTGGCAGCATGAAGGCCCGCATGAACGTAGAAGGCAACGCCATGTACCATGAGCTGAAGGACGAACTGGATTTGGAAATCGAATGGACAGGCTCCTTCGTCGCCGCCGTAGACGACGAAGAAATGAGCGTCCTGCAGGAACTCCTCGAACGGGGCCAGGCCAACGGCGTTCCCGGCCTTGAAATCTGGGACGGCGACAAGGTCCGCGAAAAGGAACCGAACGTCAGCAAGGATATCAAAGGTGCTCTTTGGGCTCCGACTGCCGGCATCTGCTGGCCCTTCGGCATGGCCTTGGCCTTTGCTGAAAACGCCGTCATCAACGGTGCCGAAGTGCTCCGCGAATGCCAGGTAACGGGCATTACCGTAGAAAACGGCGCAGTGAAAGCCGTCGAAACGGACCAGGGCACGATTGAAACGAAATATGTCATCAATGCCGCCGGCGTCCATGCCGACGACGTAAGCCGTATGGCCGGCGACGATTCCTTTACCATCACGCCGCGCCGTGGCGAATACATCCTCTTTGACAAGACGGCGCAGAAAGACCTCGTATACTCGCCGATTTTCCCGACGCCGACGAAAATGGGCAAGGGCATCCTCGTCTGCGCGACGACTCACGGCAACGTATTCGTAGGCCCGAACGCCCACGACCTGGACGGCAGTGAAAAAGACGACACGGCCGTCACGATTCCGGGCATGAACGAAATCCTCGAAAAAGCCCGCAAGCTCGTACCGAACATTCCGGCCGGCGCAGCGATTACGGAATTTGCCGGCGTCCGCGCCGTATCCAGCACGGGCGATTTCATCATCGGCCAGTCTGAAAAGACCAAGGGCCTCTTCCAGGCAGCCGGCATCCAGTCTCCGGGCCTGACGTCGGCCCCGGCTATCGCCAAGGCTATCGTAGGCGAAATCGTCGCCGAAACGGGCGCGGCGCAGAAGGAAGACTACAAGAAAGGCCGTCCGGCCCAGCCCTGCTTCCGCACCCTCAGCGATGACGACAAGAAAGCCCTCATCGCGAAGGACGCCGCATACGGCCGCGTCATCTGCCGCTGCGAAACGATTACGGAAGGCGAAATCATCGACGCTATCCGCCGCCCTGTAGGCGCGCGTACTGTCGACGGCGTAAAACGCCGCACCCGCGCCGGCATGGGCCGCTGCCAAGGCGGCTTCTGCGGTCCCCGCGTCACGCAGATTTTGGCTCGCGAACTGAACATTCCCGTAACGGAAGTTCGCAAGGAAATGAGAAAATCCTATATGTTCTACGATAAAGAAACTCAGAGCGGAGGTAAGGCATAATGGCTGAACAACTGTATGATATTATCATCGTCGGCGGCGGCCCGGCAGGTCTTTCGGCCGCATACAGCGCTTGGGAAAACGGCGCGAAGAAAATCCTCGTCCTCGAACGCGACCGCGAAGCGGGCGGCATTCTCCAGCAGTGCATCCACAACGGCTTCGGCCTGCATCACTTCAAGGAAGAACTGACCGGCCCGGGCTACGCGCAGCGCTGCTACGACCTGGTAAAAGATAAACCGGAAATCGAAATCCTCGTCGATACGATGGTTCTCGACGTCCATGAAGATAAAACCGTCACGGCTGTCAGTCCGAAACACGGCCTCATCACCGTACAGGGCAAGACGATCATCCTCACCATGGGCTGCCGCGAACGTACCCGCGGCGCCATCCGCACGCCGGGCTACCGTCCGGCCGGCGTATTCACTGCCGGCGCAGCGCAGCGCATGGTCAACATGGAAGGCTACCTGCCGGGCAAGAAGATCGTCATCCTCGGCAGCGGCGACATCGGCCTCATCATGGCCCGCCGCATGTCCCTCGAAGGCTGCAAGGTGCAGGCTGTTCTCGAAATCTGCCCCTTCTCCAACGGCCTGACCCGTAACATGGTACAGTGCTTGTACGACTACGACATTCCCTTGTACCTGTCCCATACGATTACGGCTATTCACGGCAAAGACCGCGTGACGGGCATTACAGCGGCTAAAGTCGACGACCATATGCAGCCCATTCCGGGTACGGAATTCGATATCGACTGCGACACGCTGCTCCTGTCTGTCGGCCTCATTCCGGAAAACGAATTGTCCCGCGGCTTAGGCCTCGCCATGCATCCGCTGACGAGCGGCCCCATCGTCGACCAGCACCGTGAAACGAGCATGCCCGGCATCTTTGCCGCCGGCAACGTCGTTCACGTTCACGACCTCGTCGACTTCGTATCGGAAGAAGCAGAAATCGCCGGCAAGTTCGCTGCCCTGAAGGCTCTGGGCCAAATGGAAGGCGAAGTCGCCGACGTCAAGGTCGAACCGGCCGACGAAGTACGCACCTGCGTGCCCCAGCACATCCGCGCCGCAGCCGAAGGCGAAACGGTCCGCTTGTTCATGCGCGTCCGCCGTCCTCTCAAGAAATGCCGCCTGACGGTTACGAGCGGCGACGACGTCTTAGTGAGCAGAGTCCTCCCTGTCGCTAAACCGAGCGAAATGATTGCCGTCAACGTGCCGGCTGACAAAGCGAAAGGCCATCATGCCGACTGGACTGTTTCCGTAAAGGAGGAAGCGTAACATGAGTGTAGAAACGAAACAACTGAACTGCATCAACTGCCCCATGGGCTGCCTGCTGACCGTTACCTTGACGGACGGCGCGATTACGGACGTAACGGGCAATACCTGCCCCCGCGGCGAAACGTACGCCCATCAGGAATTGACCAATCCCCAGCGCATGCTGACCTCGACGGTACGCATTTCCGGCGGCGAGCTGCCTCTCCTGCCGGTCGTATCGAAATCGACCCTGCCGAAGGGCAAAATCCTCGAATGCGCTCAGGCGCTGCGGGCCGTTTCCATCGAAGCCCCCGTTAAGACCGGCGACGTCATCGTAGCCGATATCCTGGGCCTCGGCGTGGACATCGTAGCCAGCCGCGATATGGATAAGATTTAAGGAACACGCAAGGAAGACGCAGTATATGCCAATATAATGCAACCTTCATCAAAGGACTGTCATGATAAGATCATGGCGGTCCTTTTCTTTTGCCCTGTTTGCAGGCGAAATGAAGGGCCTGCTTGTGATATAATATAGGAAAGGAAGACAGCCGAATGCCTACGACGATTAACCGGCTCAACGATTTTTATGTCAAGTATTTATTGGGAAGCGAGAAGCGCAAGCATTTGACGATCCACTTTTTGAACGCCGTCCTGTACGGCGACGATGCGCCGCAGATTGCCGACGTGTTCTTTCTCGACAAGGATTTGGACCCGGAGCGGGCGGACGGAAAGCCGGCCAAGCTCGATATACTGGCGAAAACCGATCAGGGGATGCTGATCAACGTCGAGGTGCAGGTGCGGCGGCAGGCTCATTTGGCCGAGCGGTTTTTATTCTATTGGGCGGAAATGTACGGCAGCCAGATGAAGCGGGGCGACGGCTACAACGCGCTGAAGCCGTCGGTGTCCATCATTCTGACGGAGTTTGACCATCTGCCGGAAGCAAGCTGGCACAATGCGTACTCTATCTGCAACGACGTATCCCGCAGGCGGCTGACCGATCATTTTGCCATGCACTTTATTGAATTGAAGAAGTTTACGTACAGCGACGTAAAGGCCCTCCATCGGCTGGGGCGCTGGACGGCGTACTTTTCCAACTGCGGAGACAGGGAAACGGAGGAATTAGCCATGAGCGATCCGGTAATGAAAGAAGTCGTACAGGCTGAAACGGCCTTTACAGAAGACGAAATCATGCGGAGAAAATATTCGCAGCGCGAAAAAGCCGTGAGAGACTATATTTCTGCTATGGATGAGGCGAGAAATGAAGGACTGCAAGAGGGAATCGTGCAGATGGCGGTAAAGATGTTGGAAAACGGAATCGACCGGCATACCGTAGCTGCCATCACCGGGTTGAGCGAACAGGAACTCGCAGCTTTGAAAACGGCTGCGGCAGGAGGCTGTGATGCATAAGGATACGACGATACCGGCGGCAGAGCCTTTTACGGAAGAGCAGATACAGCGGTGGCGCCGCTTGCAGCGCGAAAAGGCCGAGAGAGAGTATATTTCCGATATGGAGGAAGCAAGACGTGAAGGGCTGCGAGAAGGTTTTGAAAAAGGTATAAATGAAGCGATTAAGAAAGGTATAAAATTGGGGATTATGCAGGTGGCAGCCAACATGCTGGCTGTCGGCATGGATATCCGTCAAGTCGCCAGTATTACGGAGCTGAGCGAAGCGGAACTGGATGCCTTGAAACGCGGCGTATAATAAATCTATAATATAAAACAAGACGTTCCCATGACGGCTGCCGCAATGCGGCCTGTTAGGGAACGTCTTGTTTTTGTATGGTTCGCAGGATATATGATACTGCCTATCCTTGCGTTATTATATTATATATGTATATTACAGCTTGATGAATCCCGGCGTCGAGAGATAGCGGTCGCCGTTGTCCGGCAGGACGGCTACGATGGTCTTGCCGGCGTTTTCCGGCCGCTTGGCGATTTCTGCCGCGGCATGGAGGGCTGCGCCGCCGGAAATGCCGATGAGGAGGCCTTCGGCTTTGGTGAAAGCTTGGGCTGCCGTATAGGCTTCGTCTGTCGTGACGGTAAATACTTCATCGTAAATCGTCTTATCGAGCGTTTCGGGGACGAAATTCGCGCCGATGCCCTGCAGCTTATGGGGGCCGGCGTGGCCTTCGGACAGGAGCGGCGAATCGGCTGGTTCGACGGCTACGACCTGAACGGACGGCTTTTGTTCCTTCAGATATTGTCCCGTGCCGCTCAGGGTACCGCCCGTGCCGACGCCGGCGACGAGGATATCGACGGCTCCGTCCGTATCGTCGTAGATTTCCGGGCCTGTCGTGGCCTTGTGGATGGCCGGGTTGGCCGGATTGCTAAACTGGCCGGGGATGAAGCCGTGCAGTTCTTTGGCCAATTCTTCGGCCTTGTCGACGGCTCCCTGCATGCCCTTGGCTCCTTCCGTCAGGACGATGTCTGCGCCGTAGGCTGCGATGAGCTTGCGCCGTTCGACCGACATGGTTTCCGGCATGGTGAAGATGGCTTTATAGCCTTTGGCGGCGGCGACGGCGGCCAGGCCGATGCCCGTATTGCCGCTCGTCGGCTCGATGATGACCGTTCCCGGCTTGAGCAGGCCCTTCGCTTCGGCGTCTTCAATCATAGCCTTGGCGATGCGGTCCTTGGCTGAGCCGCCGGGATTAAAGGCTTCCAATTTGACGAGCAGGCGGGCGCCGACGCCTTGGGCGGCGTTGAAACGGGCCGGTTCCAGCAGCGGCGTGCGGCCGATCAAATCGAGGATGGACGTATATATCTTTTTCATGAAAATCACTCCTTTATACTGTATGTAGTATGATTTGAAAATAAAATGGTGAAACTATACCATAAAATATACTAGATAAGTATATTTTAGCTATACAAAGGTAACGGGCTCCGCGCCGTTTACGGGGGAGGAGAGGTTCTTAGCGGCTGAGGCTGCGCAGATGCGGCTCGGCGTTGTCCATGGCGTTTACACGCGACTGGAGGATGGCGACTTGCTGCTGCAAGGCGGCAATCTGGTCTTCGATGGGGTCGGGCAGGCGGTTGTGATCCAAATCGACGTCCTGTTCCGAATGGCTTATCTTTTTGCCCTGCTGGAGGACGACGCGGCCAGGAATGCCGACGACTGTCGAATAGGGCGGCACTTCTTTTAAGACGACGGAGCCGGCGCCGATTTTCGAGCCTTCACCGACTGTGAAGGAGCCGAGTACCTTCGCTCCGCAGGCGACGACGACGTAATCGCCGATTGTCGGGTGGCGTTTGCCTTTTTCCTTGCCCGTGCCGCCGAGGGTCACGCCCTGATAGAGGGATACGTTGTTGCCGATAATGGTCGTCTCGCCGATGACGATGCCCATGCCGTGGTCGATGAACAGCCCTTCGCCGATCTGTGCGCCCGGATGGATTTCAATTCCCGTGAAGAAGCGGGCGATGGTCGAAATGATGCGGGCTGTGACAAACCATTTGTGCAGGTAGAAGAAATGAGCCAGGCGGTATGCCCAGATAGCGTGCAGTCCCGAGTAGCACAGCAGGACTTCCAGGGTATTTTTTACGGCCGGGTCTCGTTCCTTAATGACGTGAATGTCCTTTCTCAGGGTGTTAAACATGAATGGTGCCTCCTTGTGTCGTACGAATAAATGCTGAAATACAAAAAAGCCGCAGTCCCTAAACAGAGACGGCGGCCCGCGGTTCCACTCTGATTTGCAGGCATCTCAGCGATGCGTTGCACCTCAAGGCCCATAACGGCGGCAAACCGTGACAACCTACTATATGTTCAGCTGCCCTGCTCCCAAAGGCATTCCATCGTACTAGGCGGCGGCAGGAGCTCTCAGCCGGTGACTCCCGTTCTCTGTATAGCTTTCGTACGTGTACTTGTTTTGGTCATTGCATTTTTCGTTGGGAACATAATACCGTTTGTTTGAACGTTTGTCAAGGTATTTTTTGCAAGGTTATAAAAAATTTACATTTTTCCGTATTCTAAAACGGGCTATTTGGAATGCGATGCGCGTCAAGTTGAAATGAATTATTGTAATGTTCAGATGCACATTGCAGGACAGGTGATGCAGTGGAAATAGAACATAACATTGCGTCATAAAATAACGGATAATGTATACAAAATAGAATTATAATGTAAAATAAATGAATTTTAAAACAAATAAAAATGAAAATTAATACTATAAATATGAATAGTCAAAGTGGAACATGGAAGGAGCTTTGTTGGAAAAACGTGCGGGATTAACCTTATAAATAATAATTTTTAATCATAGTAAAATGCTGAAAAAGTCATGATAAAAAGACATAGCGGCATGCAAAATACCTGATAAAACCTAGTGAGATAGCGAATATTATACTACAGAGGTATTAATTTAAGTAATATAAACTTGTCAAGTGTATTGCTATGTCATATATGCAAATATGACTATAAAGCATGGATTTGCGAGTATCGTTTCACAAAATATATTGCGACTTTGCGTCAGACTCGTTGCATAAATTGTATAAAATGCTATACTTATATTAATACTTTAATAGTATGCCATGCATTCATTTAAATTTTATATTTGACGTAAAGAGGTGTGAACATGGAAAAAGCAGAATTGTACGAAACGTTCCAAAAAGGATTAACCAGCGTCGCTGGGGAATGCTATTTGGCTAAAAAAGCCGACGTAGCAGCAACTCTTGTCAAGATTTTCCAGGAAAAGGATGTAAAGGATGTCGCTCTGGTCGAAACGCCGCTCCTGAAAGAAGCCGGCGCAGCCGACGCCTTGAAGGCGGCAGGCATTAAGACCGACACGGATCACTTCCGCAAAAACGCTCCCTATGACAAAGGCGGCGTAACGGAAGCCGATTACGGCGTCGCCAACCTGGGCTCCCTCGTCCAAATGAAGGATGATATTGACGACCGTATCGTAGAAATCGTAGCGGACGTATATGTCGGCATTATCAAGTTGTCGAAGATCGTCGACGATTTCGATTCCATGATCGACATTATGGCCGAAACGAAGCCATTCCCGAAATTTGCCGGCATCATTACGGGCCCGAGCCGTACGGCCGACATCGAATGCGTCAGCACGGTCGGCGTCCACGGACCGCGCCAGTATGCCGTCATTGTTGTGGAAGATGAGTAAAGGAGGGAATGACACATGTCAACTGAAATGGATTTGTTGAAACAAGAAATCGAGCGCGCAATGGACAACGCGCCTTTGCAGAAAGCGCTGAAAAACTTTACGACTGCGTATCCCGGCAACCGCGAACGCGTTTACAAAGGATACGACTTTGAAGCCCTGCGGGAAAAGGTGCACGAAGTAAAATCCTACGCCCGCGACCACATCGACGAACTGCTCGACGAATTCGAAAAGAACGCTACGGCCAACGGCGCCGTCGTATTCCGCGCCCATTCGCCGCAGGAAGCCTTCGACTACGCGTTGAAGGTAGCAAAAGAACAGAACGTCAAACTCGTCGTCAAATCGAAATCCATGGCATCGGAAGAAATCCACTTCAACCCGGGCTTTGAAGCCGCAGGCATTCACGCGCAGGAAACGGACTTGGGCGAATTCATCAACGCCATCGCCGGCGACACGCCGTCCCACATGGTAATGCCCGCCATTCACTACTCCAAGGAAGACGTAGCCGACCTGTTTACGTCCTATACGAAGGAAAAAGAAGTTCCCGATATTTCCAAGGAAGTTAAAACGGCCCGCCGCGTCATGCGTGAAAAATTCCTGACCGCTGAAATGGGCGTATCCGGCGCCAACGCCGCCGTCGCCGAAACGGGCACGGTCATCACCATGAGCAACGAAGGCAACGGCCGTATGGTAGGCACCTTGCCGGCCAGCCACATGTACATCTTCGGCATTGAAAAATTCGTCGCCAAGATGAGCGATGTCCGCTATATCTTCAAGGTCCTGCCCCGCAACGGCACGGCCCAGAACCTGACGACGTACCTGTCCTTCTACACGGGCGCGACGGATGTCGTAACGGATCCGGAAAACGATACGAAGCAGAAGAAGAGCTTCCATATCATCATCCTCGATACGCCGGAACGCCGCAAGATCATGAACGATCCCGATTACAAGGACATTTTCTGCTGCATCCGCTGCGCAGCCTGCCTCAACGTATGTCCGGCCTTCCGCCTCGTCGGCGGCCACGTATACGGCGGCAGCATCTACACCGGCGGTATCGGCACGCTGCTCACGGCCTTCCTCAACAGCCGTGAACGCGGTAAAGAAATTCAGAATATCTGTCTCCAGTGCGGCACGTGCAACACCGTCTGCGGCGGCAAACTCGACATCGCCGGCATGATCCTGAAGCTGCGCACGAAGTACGCTCAGGAAGACGGCCTCAACCCGATTCATAAGTTCTGCCTCGACACGGTCGCCGACCGCCATCTGTTCCATTCCATGCTGCGCATCGCATCGGTCGCTCAGGGCGCGATTACCAAAGGCCAGCCGATGATTCGCCATATGCCGATGTTCCTGTCTGGCCTGACGTCGGGCCGCAGCCTGCCGAGCATCGCTCCGCAGCCGTTCCGCGACGTACTGCCGACGATCAAACAGGACGTTCCCAATCCGAAGGGCAAGATTGCCATCTTCACGGGCTGCCTCCTCGATTTCGTATACGTAGACATCGCGACGGCCGTCGTCAAAGCCCTCAACATGGCCGGCTACGTCGTAGAAATGCCTCTCGGCCAGTCCTGCTGCGGCGCTCCGGCGACGTACATGGGCGACGCTGAAAACGCTAAGAAAGAAGCAGCGCTCAATATCGAAGCTATGGAAGCGGAAAAATACGACTACATCGTATCGGCCTGCCCGACCTGCACGCACGCCCTGCGCGATTACAAGGAAATGTTCAAGGACGATCCGGAAATGTACAAGAAGGCTTCCGAACTGAGCGACAAGTCTTACGACTTCTCCAAGCTGCTCCACATGCTCGGCGGTCTCCCGGACAACGGCGACGGCGTTCCCATGAAGGTTACGTATCACGATTCGTGCCATATGAAACGCTACATGGGCGTATATAAAGAACAGCGCGAACTCCTGGAAGGCACGAAGGGCGTAGAAATCGTAGAAATGAACAACTGCGATAAATGCTGCGGCTTCGGCGGCTCCTACTCGATTAAATTCCCTGAAATGTCCGCTCCGATGCTCGAAGAAAAGATCGACAACATCGTGGCTACCGGCGCCGACACCGTGGCTGTCGACTGCCCGGGCTGCCTGCTCCAGATCAAAGGCGGTCTCGACGCGCGCGGCCTGAACAACATCCAGGTAAAACATACGGCCCAGATTCTCGTAGAAAAGAGAGAAAAACAGTAACTCCTAACACGGCCGGAAAGGTGTATTGGAACGGCGATGATAAAACAGACATTATTAGAAAACAGCGTTCGGAAATTTATGCCGAAGTATTTTGCCAACGTCAGTGATGAGCAAATAGAGAAGATAAAGAACTATATACAGGCCTTTACGGCCCATACCTTTGCCGGAACGCCGACCGGCGCGGTACTTACCGACGCGACGGCGTCAGAAGGAAAGATGATACGGCCCCGCCTGTTGATGATGGCCTCGGAGTACGGCCCCAAACGCGGCGACGCGCAGGAAACGCTGTATAAGCTGGCGGCTATCGTCGAAATGACGCATTTGGCTTCGCTGATTCACGATGATGTCGTCGACGACGCTCCTTTCCGACGGGGCAAGCCGTCCATCCAGAGCCGGTACGGAAAAAACGCCGCCGTCTACGCTGGAGATTTCCTCATGAGCCGCATCAGCTATCACCTCATGAAGGAGGGCTTGAACCGGGCCGGCATGGTCCTGTCGAAGACGGTAGAGGAAATGTGCAGCGGCGAAATCGGCCAGGCTATGTGCCGGTACAAGGATACGGTGACGATTGACGAGTACCTGCGCAACATCCACGGCAAGACCGTGGCCCTGTTCATGGCCTGCTGCCGCATCGGCGCGATGGAAAGCGGCTGCAGCGAACAGCACGCCGGCATACTGGAATCCTTCGGCGAATGCCTGGGATACATGTTCCAGCTGCGGGACGACCTCCTGGACTTTACGGACGACAAGGCGCTGAACGGCAAGACCGTTCATCAGGATTTCCGCGAAGGCATCTACACGCTGCCCGTCCTCATCGCCTTGGAACGGCCCGGCGGCCGGGCTGCATTGACGCCCTACATGGAGCGCAGCGCAGCCGGCACGCTGACGGCCGCAGATATTCGGACGATGGAACGCATTGTAGCGGAATTCGGCGGCATGGAGGAAGCGTGGAAGTATATCCGCCGCTACCAGCGCCGGGCAGAAGAACTGCTGGCGTTCCTGCCGCCGTGTGACGCGGCGCCTCTCCTGCGCAAGCTCGTCAGCAAGCTGGGGGCGGTGTAATGGCGGGACGACAGGCCATGTCCGTGACGGCTGCCGTCCGGCTGGCCAATCCCCATTCGTGGGTAGCGGCAGTCTATCCGGCTGTCTTCGGCGAGTTGTACTGCCTGCTGGCCGGCTACGACCTATCGTGGCTCCAGGCCGTTCTCCTGCTGGGGGCGTGCATCCTCATGCAGTCGTCGGTCAATACGCTGAACGATTATTTCGATTTCGTAAAGGGAACGGACACGACGGACGACTTCGTCGAAGTCCACGACGCCGTATTGGTATACGAGGACATTGCGCCGAAGCAGGCTCTGTATTTAGGCCTCGCCTATCTGGCCGCGGCGGCCCTGCTGGCGCTGCCGGTCATCGTCGGCGCAGGCCCTGCGCCCTGGTGCATCGGCCTTGTCGGCGGCCTCGTCGTCCTGGCCTATTCAGGCGGCAAGACGCCCTTATCCTACCTGCCCGTAGGCGAACTCGTCTCCGGCGGCGTCATGGGCGGCCTCATTCCGCTAGGAGTAGCGGCAGCCGTACACGGCATCGTCGATGGCTTGGCTCTGATACTAGCCATTCCCTTCATCATCGGAATCGGCCTGGTCATGATGACCAATAATATCAGCGATATCGAAAAGGACCGGCAGGCCCGGCGCAAGACCCTTCCCGTCGTAGTGGGAAGGCCGAAGGCCGTAAGGCTGTACCGGGCGGCCGTCGTCTGCTGGATCGTGAGCCTCCTCGTCATCCCTGTCTGGTACGGCGGCCTCTCAGGCCTCGTCGTGCCGGCTCTCGCGGCCTTGACGGGCCGGAAGGTCTTTGCCTTCTTGCTGACATCGCCGTTGATTCCGCAGGAGCGAGTGCGGCAGATGAAATGCATCGCCATGGCCAACGTGCTGGGAAACGGCGCGTATTTGATCGGCGCGGCCCTGGCCGTGCTGGCAGGGAGGGCGGTCTGATGGATTCGATGGAAAAACGCAGGCGCGTGTACGGCATCTTCCAGGGCATTTCCCAGACCTACGACGGCGCGAACCGCCGCATCAGCCTGGGGCTGGAGCAATCGTGGAAGCGGGGCCTCGTCGAGGCTGTAGCCTTGCAGGTACCGGGCGGCGGCGCCGTGCTGGACGTCTGCTGCGGCACGGGTGATATTGCCGTAGCCGTAGCAAGGAGGCGGCCTGACGCAGCCGTTACGGGTCTTGATTTCTCGCCAGCCATGCTGGACGTGGCCCGCCGCAAGGGCGCGGCCCTGGAAAACCTGACCTGGCGGGAAGGCGACGCCATGGCCCTTCCCTTTGGAGACGATACGTTTTCGGCGGCGGCCATATCCTTCGGCCTTCGCAACACGCCTGATTACGGCGCGGTCCTGACGGAAATGACCCGCGTCGTTCGCCCCGGCGGCTGGGTATACTGTCTCGATTCCTTTGTACCTGACTCGCCGTTGATTCGACCCTTTTACGACCTGTATTTCCGCGGCGTCATGCCTCTATTGGGCGGTGGCTTCCGCCATCGCAGGGAATACCGGTGGTTGTGGCAGTCTACGCGGGACTTTCTCCGCAAGCGTGAGCTGACGGCCCTCTTTGCCGCCGTCGGCCTGGAGAAGGTCCGCGCTGACAGCCATCTCTTTGGAACCTGCGCGCTGCACAGCGGGCAGAAACCCCGATACATCTGAACGAACAGGAAATACTATACGTTTACATACATAAACCGGCGGAGCCGACGCATTGGAACCGCACGGTTAAGGAGGGTAAGAACATGAGTAGTGAAGAAAAATTTGATGCTATCGTTGTTGGCGGTGGCTTGGCCGGTTCGGCGGCAGCCCTGACTATGGCAAAAGCCGGACTCGACGTTATGTTGATTGAACGCGGCAAATTCTGCGGCTCTAAAAACTCCAGCGGCGGCCGTATTTACGGTCACAGCCTGGAACGCCTGATTCCGAACTTTGCCGAAGAAGCTCCGATCGAACGCAAGATTACCCAGGAACGCCTGTCCCTCATGACGGAAGGCGGAGCCTTGAGCTTCCAGTACAATTCCGACAAGCTGCAGAACCTGAAATATCCGTCCTATTCCGTACTCCGTTCGAAATTCGACAAATGGATGGCTGAAAAAGCGGAAGAAGCCGGCGTCATGCTTCTCGAAGGCTTCCGCGTAGATCAGGTCCTCGTCGATGAAAGCGGCAAGGCAACGGGCGTCGTCTGCGGCGACGAAGAATTCGACGCCGACGTCATCGTATTGGCCGACGGCGTAAACTCCCTGCTGGCACAGCAGCTGGGCATGAAACAGGAACTGGACCCGAAAGACGTAGCTGTAGGCGTTAAAGAAGTCATCTACCTCGGCGAAGACGTCATTAACGAACGCTTCGGCCTCCAGGGCGACGAAGGCGCTGCCTGGATGATCGCCGGCGACCCGACGGGCGGCAACCTCGGCGGCGGCTTTATCTACACCAATAAGGACAGCCTGTCCCTGGGCATCGTTACGACGATCAGCGACATCGGCCGCGTAGACGTCAGCGTTCCCGATATGGTAGAACGCATGAAGAATCATCCGTCTATCGCTCCCTTCGTCAAAGGCGGCAAGCTGACGGAATATTCGGCTCACCTCGTTACGGAAGGCGGCCTCAAGATGATGCCCGAACTCGTACGCGACGGCGTGATCGTAGCCGGCGACGCAGCTGCTATGGTCGTCAACCTGGGCTACACGGTCCGCGGCATGGACCTGGCTATTGAATCGGGTCGTCTGGCCGGCGAAGCCGTCGTCCGGGCTAAAGCGAGAGAAGACTTCTCGGCCGAAAGCCTGTCGTACTACAAGAAGCTCCTCGACGAAAGCTTCATCATGAAGCTCATGAAACAGTATCAGAACTTGCCGGGCCTCTTGGAAGACCACATCATCTTCAACGACGTTCCGAAGATGGCCGACGAATTTGCCGGCATGGTCTACAAAGTAGACGGCGGCGCGCCTGTTGCCCTGCCGATGATCGCCTTGACTGTCTTGGCTAACAACGGCGGCTTGAACGGACTCTTTGATCTTGGCAAAAAAGCTTGGGAGGCGATGTAAGATGGCAAAAATGAGCGTAGACGATAAACTCGGCGTAGTTAAATTCGTGACGGACGAACACGAATCCCACATCGAAATCAACGAAGATTATCAGGATGAAGCGGAAATCAAACGCTTGGTCATGGCTTGTCCGGCTGAATTGTACAAATACACGGACGGCAAATTGGTCTTCAATCATGAAGGCTGCCTGGAATGCGGCACGTGCCGCGTCATTTCCGGCGGCAAGGGCGTCAAGAGCTGGAATCATCCGAAGGGCGCCATGGGCGTAGAATATCATCACGGTTAATATACGGCCTGCATAAAGGCGGAAGGGCGGCGTACGCGCTGTCTTTCCGCTTTTTCCATGTATGAGCTTATGCTGCAGCCCATAAAAAGCGATGCTCTATGAGCATATATGGTAAAAATTTAATCGAATTTTAATCTAAATTTAATTTACTTTTGGCCGTAACCTGCTATTATAATAAGTGTAGAACAGATCATCTACGACGAGTTGAAGATATAAGTTGTTCATATACCCCTCGAACACCCCTATCTTATGTCTTCAGCAAAGCTAAGATATTATCTTCCCCCGATAGTATCTTACACTTAGAAAGAGCCGGCCCCCCTCGCCGGCTCTTTTGCTGTATATGGCAGCAGAAACGTAAAACGTTTATCTTTCATGCTGATAATGAACGATATTCATTCTGAGCTGCTGCGGGCGGTTTGGAGCATTTAGGGCAGCCCAGGAGAGAGAAGGCAGACTGTGCCTGTATATCTGAGGGAGAATGGTTTGGGACATGGCTGAAAATACTTTTTTTGCCCGATGCGGGGTCATTGACATTTTCAACTATTCGTGCAATAATGAGAAAGAACAAGGGACTAGTTCCCCGAACGACATGAGTCTGGAGGTGAAAAACATGCATGTAATTTCTGACGAATGCGTAAAATGCGGTTCCTGCGCAGGCGCTTGCCCGACTGGTGCTATCGAAGAAGGCGAAACGAAGTACGTTATCACTGACGCTTGCATCGATTGCGGTTCTTGCGAATCCGTATGTCCGACTGGTGCTATCTCTGCTGAATAATAGCACCCCCGACTATAAGATAAAAAAGGAGACATGTATATGTCTCCTTTTTTATTTGAATTTTGCCGGTCAATATGATAGGATAGAATCACTGTACGATATCGTACGGAAAGATGCGCACATAGGAGGTTTTGGGTGCAGGTATGGTATATCGCCCTGGTAATCATTGCGTTGGACCAGGGAAGCAAATGGCTGATTCAGCAAGGAATGACGCTTCATGAATCGATTCCGGTCATTCCGGGATTTTTTCATATTACATATATTTTAAACAGAGGCGCGGCGTTTGGTATTTTAGAAAATCAACGCTGGCTTTTTCTGATTATGGCAATACTATTGTTTGTATTGTACGCTGTATTTCGCAAGAAGCTGCCGGAGCATCGGGCGGTGCAGGCCGGCGCGGGCATGCTCCTGGGAGGCGCCTTCGGCAACGCCTTGGACCGCTTTCTGCACGGCGCTGTCGTCGACTTTTTCGATTTCCGCATCTGGCCGGTGTTCAACATCGCCGATATCGGCATCGTCGTCGGCGTATGCCTGCTGCTGTGGTACAGCTGGACACATATTTCTGAGTAAGCGAGGAGACCAATATGGATGAAGTACGAGTAACCGTAACGGAAGAATGGGCCGATACGCGGCTGGACGTCTATATGGCCAAGACGATGGATATATCCCGCAGCTTCGCCCAGCAGCTTGTCGAAACGGGCGATGTGCTGGTCAACGGCAAGGCGGCCAAGAGCAACCGCCGCCTGAGCGAAGGGGACGAAGTAGCCGTGACGATGGAGCAGCCGGCAGAGCTGCAGGCCGTGCCGGAAGATATCCCCCTGAATATCGTATACGAAGACAAGGACATCATCGTCGTCAATAAGGCCCGGGGCATGGTCGTCCATCCGGCGGCGGGAAATCCCGACGGCACGCTGGTCAACGCCCTGCTGTACCACTGCCGCGGCGAGCTGTCCGGCATCAACGGCGTCATACGCCCGGGCATCGTCCACCGCCTGGACAAGGATACGTCGGGCGTCATGGTGGCTGCGAAAAACGACGAAGCTCATAAGGGACTGGCCGCGCAGATCAAAGCCCATTCGGCCCGCCGTACCTATTGGGCCCTCGTCCACGGCAACATTGCCGAAGAAAAGGGCATCGTCGACGGCCCCATCGGCCGCCATCCCAAGGACCGGATCAAGATGGCCGTCACCTTTAAGGGCGGCCGCGAAGCCGTGACCCATTTCCGCGTCCTCAAGCGCTACGGCGAGTACACCTGGATTGAATGCAAGCTGGAGACGGGACGGACCCACCAGATCCGCGTCCATATGGCCTACATCGGCCATCCCGTCGTCAACGATCCCTTGTACGGCTATAAAAAAGATGATTTTCCCATTGAGGGGCAGGCCCTTCATTCCCATTGCCTGGACCTGGTCCATCCCGTCACGGGCGAGGCCATGCACTTCGAAGCGCCTATGCCCGACGATTTTGCAGCGTGCCTGCACCGTGCCGAACAGCACAGATAAGCGAGGTGTGTACGATGTGGAAAGAAAAAAATCTGCTCATGGATGAGAAAGCCATGGGCCGGGCGATTCGCCGCATTGCCCACGAAATCATCGAACGGAACAAAGGGCTGGACAATACGGTTCTCGTCGGCATTCATACCCGGGGCGTACCGCTGGCCAAACGGCTGGCAGCGGAGCTGTCGGCTATTGAAGGCCTGGCCGTACCGGTCTATGACCTGGATATTTCCGCCTATCGCGACGACGCCAAAAAGACGTCCATCAACATGGTCGCCAAAGGGCAGACCCGCTTCGACGCCGACGGCAAGACGGTCATTTTAGTCGACGACGTCCTCTTTACGGGACGGACGGTCCGCTCGGCCCTGAATGCCATCATGGAGCTGGGCCGGCCCCGCTACATCGAGCTGGCCGTCCTCGTCGACAGGGGGCACCGCGAGCTGCCGATCCGCGCCGATTACGTGGGGAAAAACGTGCCGACGTCGCGGCGCGAGGACATTTCCGTCCAGCTGCGCGAAGTAGACGGGCAGGAACAGGTCGTCCTGCGGGAACAAATCTGATATACTATATATAACAAGAGATATAGGACGCTTCGCAGCCTCCTTACCGTGTACGTTCTAAGGAAGTGATACTATGGTAGGTCAATTAGTAGGAATCGTCGTCGTCCCTCTCGTCGCCTTTATCGTGTATATGCTGTACGCAAAATACCTGCGGTAATGGCGCGGCGGCAGCTGCTCTATAGGGGAGCTGCCGTTTTTTTTATATGCCAATCCATGCTTTTAAAACATGGATTGGCATTTTTTCTAAGTATTTGTTATTGCTCATCCTGTAGTATATACTTTAGCTATCAAGAGAAGGACTTTTGAAGCAGAACATCGGAGGAGGTATTCCTATGAAAGGACGAAGCAGAAACTATATTATCATGGCCTTGTTAGGCCTATCCGTTTTAGGATTCGGCGGGCTGGCCGCCGCGGCCGATATAGCGGAACACGCGCCGCGTTTGATAGCCGATGCGACCCTGCCGCCCGGCGATATGTCCCGCGGAGCCGATAATTTCTACGTCAGCGACAAGGTGGACGGCAAAACCGTGACGTTTACCGATATATACGATATGAAGGTCGCCGGAAATCTCTTCGTTCCTAAGACGCTGAAAGCCGGACAGAAGCTGCCGGCCATTATCGTCGGCCATCCTATGGGAGCCGTGAAGGAGCAGAGCGCCAGCCTGTACGCCCAGAAAATGGCTGAACAGGACTATGTGACCTTGGCTATCGACCTGCCCTACTGGGGCGAAAGCGAAGGGATGCCGCGCAACAGCGTCAATCCCGACACCTATGCCGAAGCCTTCAGCGCCGCCGCCGACTACCTCGGCACCCGCGATTTCGTAGACCGGGACAACATGGGCGTCATCGGCATCTGCGGCAGTGGCAGCTTCGCCATCAGCGCGGCGAAAATCGACCCGCGCCTCAAGGCTATCGCAACGGTCAGCATGTATAATATGGGCGATGCCAACCGCCACGGCCTCCATCATTCCGTGTCGCTGGAGCAGCGTAAGGCGATCATCGCCCAGGCGGCCCAGCAGCGCTATGTCGAATTTGAAGGCGGCGAACGACAATATACGAGCGGCACGACCCACGAGCTGACGGAGGATACGGACCCGATTCAGCGCGAATTCTACGATTACTACCGCACGTCCCGCGGCTCGTATACGACGCCCGGCGAAGACCCGGCTCACACGACCCACCCGACGCTGACGACAAACGTGAAGTTCATGAATTTCTATCCCTTCAACGACTTGGATTTGATTTCGCCGCGGCCCATGCTGTTCATCGCCGGAGCCAACGCCCATTCCCGTGAATTCAGCGAAGACGCGTATCGTTTGGCGAGCGAACCGAAGGAGCTGTACATCGTCCCCAATGCAGGCCATGTCGATTTGTACGACAGGACCGACGTCATCCCCTTCGGCAAGCTGACGCAGTTTTTCAATCAATATTTAAAGAACTAATGGAAATCGGCAGGCGCTGCGGCAATCCATAGCGGATGCGGCAGCGCCGCCGTCTGTTCCGCCCATAGGAGGCCATGATGAAAGGACATCGGTTGTTTATCTTTATTTTAGCCGTCGGCGTGTTCGGCATTTTAAATACGGAAATGGGGGTTATCGGCCTTCTGCCGTATGTATCGGCGTATTTCAGCGTGTCTATTTCCGAAGCGGGGGCGTTGGTCAGCTTGTTTGCCCTCATCGTCGCCGTGTCGGGGCCGGTCATGCCCCTGCTCATGTCGCGGTTTGAGCGGAAAAAGGCGATGCTCTTCGTGCTGGCCGTCTTTATCGCCGGCAACGTCATATCGGCCGTGACGGACAGCTTTGCCATCCTCTTGGCGGCCCGGGTCATTCCGGCCTTTTTCCATCCCGTGTACTGCGCCCTGGCCTTTTCGGCGGCGGCAGAAGCGGTGCCGCAGGAGTACGCCCCCGATGCCGTCGGCAAGGTCATGGTCGGCGTAGCTGCCGGCATGGTTCTCGGCGTACCCGTCAGCAACTTCCTGGCCGACGCCGTATCGCTGCAGGCAGCCTTTGCTTTCTTTACGGCTGTCACAGCGGCGGCTTTTGCAGCGACACTGTTTTGTATTCCGTCCATGCCGGCCGGCCCGAAACGGACCTACGGCGAGCAAATCGGCATCCTGCGCCGTCCTGCCGTGTGGATGTCGATTTTTGCCATCGTCTTCATGAACGGCGCTTTATTCGGCGTATTTACCTATTTGGCCGAATACCTGGGCGTCGTGACGGCCTTGTCCGGCGGTGCTGTGAGCCTGTTTTTATTCGTTTACGGCCTATCCAACAGCGCAGGCAGCTTCCTGTCGGGGCGGCTTATCCGCTGGAACGAGGGGCTGACCGTGCAGGCTTTTCCCTGGGTTCTGCTGGCGCTGTACGCCTTGGTATGGCTGGGCGGCGCGACGGCGGCTGTCATGGCCGTCCTCGTCGTGGTCTGGGGCTTCATCGGCGGCGTCAACGCCAGCACGCAGCAGTATATCCTCACCCAGGCTGCGCCGGAAGCAAAGGAATTTGCCAGCGGCATCTTCCTCACGTCGGCCAACGCCGGTACCATGGCCGCGTCGGCCCTCTGCGGCTGGTGCATCGCCCAGTGGGGGACGGCGGCGGTTCTCCTGGGCGGCGCAGCCTTTGCCGCCGTCAGCGTCGTGTTCCTGCGGCTGCGGTCGCTCGCGTTTCACCGCCCTGGCAAAGAAGAAACGATAGCTCAGGTTTCATGATATTTTATGAGGAGGAATAGATATGAATTTGCATTTTATTGCGCGGCGTACTCTGTCGAAAGCCGTGTTCGCTGCGGCCATAGCCGCGATGATGATGCCGTCCGTGCTGGCGGCTCCACAGACGGTTCCGGCAAAGCCGGCGGCCGTCGTACAGCAGTATGCCGACCTTGCGCCGGCCCAGGAAGTCGTCTTAAATGATATTACTGTCTATGCCTTTGATGAAAGCCCATTGACTTTAGAAAGCAGCATTTTTCCCGACCTATCTCAGTATCCGGACCGCATGGCCCTCATGCCGAAGGGGCAGTTCCATACGATTACCCGTACCTATTTGAGTCAAACGGGAGATAGACGGGTCCTTGTCGACGGCGGCTGGGGCACGGAAAGCGGCGTAGACGGCAGGACAGTGGACTACTTGGCGAAATACGGCGTATCTGCGGACGACGTAACAGATATTTTGCTCACCCATATGGACGTAGACCATATTTCCGGCCTGCTTCACGGCGGTAAGGCCGTTTATCCCAACGCTGTGCTCCATATTGCCGCGAAGGAATATGACCGCTGGATTGTCCAAGGCGCCGACAGGGAAGCGGAATACATTGTTCTGGCACGAAAGGTGGCAAAGGCTTATGAAGGCCGTATTGCCTTATTTGACTATGACGAAGAAATCCTGCCGGGGATTACGGCCCGCAACGCCAACGGCCACACCATGGGCCATACGTGCTATGACGTTACGTCCGGCAATAAGGGGCTGACCATCGTCGGCGATATGATTCACGTTGCGCCCATTCAGATGCGCCATACCGAGTATTGCAGCGTTTACGACGTTGATCCCGCATTGGCTGCGCAGACGCGGGAACGCGTTTTGTCAGAACTGAGCCGGACAGATCGCCTGATTGCAGGCATGCACTTCCCGCAAATCGGCAAAGTCCGCAAGGATAAGGACGGCGGCTACGTCGTCGTCTCAGACACAAAGCCATAATTTTTCTGATAATATAAAGAATCCTCCCTGTGTCCTGATGATAGGACATAGGGAGGATTTGCTGCTGTTTGATATTACGTGTCTAATGAGATGGCCGTTAAATCTTTGCGGATATGCTCCAGAAAGATGCGGCTGGCTTTGGAAAAGCGGTGCGATTTTTTCCAAAGCAAGTACGGGATTGCCTGGAGGGGCGGATGGAAGGGGCGATGGCACAGCGGGCTGGCCGGCCCGGTTGGGGCGAGATTGTCGAAGGAGGTGGCATAGCCCAGCCCTTCCTGAACCAGCAGGGATGCGTTATAAAAGAGGTTGTATATGGCGACGATATGAAGCTGCTCGACGGGCACGCCGAGCCAGCCGGCAAATTCATTTTGTTCCAATGCCTGGGCTGAGCAAATGAGTGGTAAAGACAAGAGATCGGCAGGGCTGATAGTGCCCTTTTGGCTGAGGGGGCAGCCTTTGGGCATGAGCAGCCCCCAGTGATGCGCTCCAGGCAGGCGCAGGTAGTGATAGGGAGTCAAATCAAGGGGGCCGAAGACGACGGCGAAATCTGTCAGCCCCTTATCCAGCTTGTCCAGCACGTCGGGCGCGTTGCCGCTGTAGAAATGGGTTTGGATGAAAGGATAGGAACGCCGCATCGCCGTCAGCGTGCGGGCGATAAAGCGAATGGGCTCGCCTTCGCCGCAGCCGATGCGCACTTCGCCGCGGATTGAGGCGTCGTCCATAGCGGAAAACTCCGTCGTCGTCTTGTCGATGAGGCTGAGGATTTCTTCGGCCCGCTGGCGCAGGAGAAGTCCCTCTTCGGTCAGGCTGATGCGGCGGCTGCCGCGGATAAACAGCTGCTGCCCTAGTTCCTCTTCCAGCTCCATGAGCTGCCGCGACAAGGTCGGCTGCGTGACGTGCAGGGCCTTTGCCGCCTGGGTGATGCTGCCTTCCTGCACTACTGTAAGAAAATATCGAAGTACGCGGATTTCCATGACCTCAGCTCCTTTATAATATCTATCTGTATTATATCATACGAGATGCAGCGGAGCCTTCATTTCCGTTTTGTTATAGCCCGGTATATTGTCGAAACGTACGGATGTTTGATATACTACAAGTAAGAAAAGTAATGAGAAATAAACGATTGTGTCAATATTTAATCGAAAAAATTTTAAACATCAAAATCGCCGACATTACCTATCCAGATGTGGAAAAAACGATAGATATCCGATTGGACAGCAAGAGCGTCCGTCTTGACGTATATGTTAAAGATGATACGGGACGAGTATTCGATATTGAAATGCAGTGCGAAAACGAACCGAACGGTGGCCTGACCAAGCGGACGCGATATTATCAGGCCATGATTGATATGGAAATATTAGAGACAGGCGAAGATTACGACTGCTTAAATCCGTCGTACATTATCTTCATTTGCACCTTCGACGCTTTTGGCGACGGCCTGCCCGTCTATACCTTTCGGAATCACTGCATCGAAAAGGAAGCTATAGAACTGGGAGACGAAGGAACAAAACTATTTTTAAACTGTAAAGGCGACGACAAAGCTCTGGACCCGGATATACGAGCGTTCTTGCGTTACGTCGACGGTAAGGTTGCTGAGTGCGCGCGTGTATCGGCAGACTATGTTACGGAATTAGGGAAAAAGAATTGTTTATTGTAGTCTGACTAAGGCATCTGCGGGAGCAGGTGTCTTATTTCGCAAGATAGGCTCTCGATTTTGCGAAGACGACAGTGAGATGTTGGCGGACATACGGGCGTTTTTGAGATACGTAGACGGAAAGGCGGCGGAGGGGAGATTTATGAAAGCCGTAGAAGATGAAGTCATGAGGGTGAAGGAACATAAGGAAACGAGGCGAGAATATATGACGTACGCAATGGAAACCAAACGGCGCGAGCTGGCGAGCTTTGCCGAAGGTGAAAAAACGGGCGAGAAAAAGAAAGAAACCATGATGATATTGGCTATGCTGCGGAAGGGATTTTCCGTAGAAAGTATTGCAGAGTGTGCGCAAACCTCGGTAGAATATATCATGGAATTAGGGAAAAAGAATCATTTGTTATAATCTGTATAAGGCGTCTGTGAGAGTGGACGCCTTATGTCGTAAGATAGGAGTCGTTTTTTGAGAAACCAATGGCAAACCGCTGGGCCCGGATATGCAGGCGTTTTTGAGATACGCAGACGGAAAGGCGGCAGTACGACATCCTATTCGTTACTATGTAAAAACACACGAGTCCGATGGCACCTTTAGGACAGGGCCATCGGACTCGTGTGTTTTATATGTAGGGATATTCTATTATTTAAAGCTGTTCAGCCATTTCGTCGCGCTTTCGACGGTTTGGCGGCCGTTGAGGAGCTTGCCCGATTTAATCGTCGCACCGGGACAGGACGGCTGCAGGTCTTTGGCTGTGCTGCCGAGGCCGCTGCCGCCGGACGTAGCGAAGAGTACGATCGTCTTGCCGGAAAAATCGTGGCTTTCCAAAAAGGTCTTGATGATTGACGGGGCCGTGTACCACCAGATAGGGAAGCCGAGATAAATGGTGTCGTAAGGGCTGACGTCGAGGGATTTGCCGCCTATGGCCGGGCGGAAGGAGGGATCGTTCTTTTCTTCTGTCGTGCGGCTGCTGCGGTCGGTCCAGTCTAAGTCGGCCGGGGTGTACGGCGTTTCCGGCACGATTTCATAGATATCGGCTTTGGTTGCCTGGGCTAATACGGCCGCTGCTTTGGCCGTCGTGCCGCTGGCGGAAAAATACGCTACTAAGGGTTTGTTCATCATAAAATCCTCCTTGTCATGAAATATATAGAATCTTATCTTTTCGTTCCGGCGAAGGAAAGGCATTTTCCGAGGCGCTTGCCCGTGCGGAGATAGGTGTACGTCGGAAATTCAAACAGGACCGGCGCGATTTTTTCGTAGTCCGGCTTGCCGTCGGCTGTCAGGACGCCTTCTTCGGCCCATACGGCCTTGATTTCCAAAATGAAATTATCAAACGTTTCCGTTTCGTAATTGTCAACGACGCGGCATTCCATGACCAGCGGCGATTCCGTCGGTATCGGCGCGCCCGTTTCGCCGGCCGTCCACTCGAACAGCCTCGATTTGTCGTCCCGGTGGCCGCTGACGCTGCCGGCGCAGTCAGCTTTAGGCAGCATGGCTTCGTCGACGAGGCTGACCGAGACGACGCCGTGCTGGCGGATACCTTTGTTGGTATAGTGAATCTTCGCGCAGCTGATGAGGATGCGGTCGTGGCCGATAACGCCGACGTGGGCGACGGTCATCCAGCTCGTCTTGCCATCGACCATCGCGCCGACCAGGGTGAGGGGCGTCGGGTACAAAGCGGGAAAGGCGCCGATATTCTTTTTCATATGATTCCTCCTGTAAAAACGCACTGTATAGTAATTAATAAATAAATAACATAACGTAACTTAATAAAATAATAGCATACGCGATGATTCTTGTCAATGTATAGCCTCATGGGCTATAATGGAGTTATATCATGAAGGATTGCGTACGAGGAGGGCTATATGTCGGAATTTGTCAGGGCGCGGAGCGCCGAACAGAAGGAAGCGCGCATGGAAGAAGTGAAACGGGCGGCAGACAGGCTGTTTTCCGCCAAGCCCTATCACGATATCACGCTGACGACCATCGCCGCCGAGCTGTCGTGGACCCGGGCTAATTTATATAAATACGTAACCAGCAAGGAAGATATTTTTTTGGCCTTGTGCGGCGAAAAGATGAGCGCCTACATGGACGCCCTGCTGGCGGCCTTTCCCCCTGGCTGCGGCTATGCCGTAGGCGTATACGCCGAGGTGTGGGCCGGCATCCTGTCGGCTCATCGGGACTACCTGCGCTACGGCGACATTTTGTCGTCCATTATCGAGACGAACGTATCCGTCGACAGGCTGGCAGAGTTTAAAGCCTTGTATTTCGAGAAAGCCGGAGCGCTGTCCGCCGTGCTGGCGCAGAATTTGGAAATCCGGCGGGAAGAAGCCTATGAGTGCATCTTGGCCGTGTATTTCCACGCCGTCGGCATATGCAGTATGTGCTGCGATAATCCCCTGCTGCAGCAGGCCTTGGAGAGGGCCGGCATCGCCGTCGAGCCCGTCGATTTTCAGGATAATATGAAGCGGTTCATCGCCATGAACTTGGAGTATTACGTCGCAGGCCGGAAGAAACAGCGGGGATGAAGGCATATATTGTGATTTCTCTGAAATGTTGCTATACTAAAGTCAAATGACAGGCACTATTTATTTTTTATGGAAAAGGAGAGGAAGAGGCAATGAAAAAAATTATAAACGACGTGGCGAACGTTGAAGAGGAAATGATCCTGGGATTGGTCAAGGCGGCGCCGCAGAAGCTGCGCAAGCTCGACTACGGGACGATTGTCGTGCGGGAGCCGAAGCAGGAAGACAAGGTCGCCCTGGTCAGCGGCGGCGGCAGCGGCCATGAACCGGCTCACGGCGGCTACGTCGGCGAAGGCATGCTGGACTGCGCCGTAGCCGGTACGGTCTTTACGTCGCCGACGCCGGACCAGGTGCTGGAAGGCATCAAGGCCGTCGCGACGGATAAAGGCGTGCTGTGCGTCGTCAAAAACTATACCGGCGACGTCATGAATTTTGAAATGGCCATCGAAATGGCTGCCGACGAAGGCATTAAGGCCGATTACGTCGTCGTCAACGACGACGTAGCCGTCAAGGACAGCCTGTACACGACGGGACGGCGCGGCGTAGCCGGCACGATTTTCGTGCATAAAATCGCCGGGGCCAAGGCCGCCGAAGGCGCGAGCCTGGAAGAAGTCAAGGCCACGGCGGAAAAGGTCATCGCCAACGTCCGCTCCATGGGCATGGCTATCGAGCCCTGCACGGTGCCGGCGGCAGGCAAGCCGGGCTTTGAGCTGTCCGATACGGAAATGGAAATCGGCATCGGCATCCACGGCGAGCCGGGCACGCACCGCGAAGCCCTGGGCACGGCTGATTCCATTGCGAAAACGCTTCTCGACAATATCCTCGCCGATTTGGATTATACCGGCAGCGACGTCGTCGTCCTGGTCAACGGCATGGGCGGCACGCCTCTCATGGAGCTGTACATCGTCAACAACTTCGTGCAGGACTACCTGAAGGAAAAAGGCATCCGCGTCTACGATACGATGGTCGGCAACTACATGACGTCCATCGAAATGGCCGGCTTCTCCCTGACGCTGCTGCGGCTGGATGATGAAATGAAGAAGCTCTACGACGCCAAAGCCGATACGCTGGCTTGGAAGAAATAAGGAGGGACAGGCGATTGAATACGCAGAAATTAGCCGAAGTCATAGCGGCCATTGCAAAAACCATAGAAGAAAATAAAGAATTCCTGACGCAGCTCGATAATGAAATCGGCGACGGCGACCACGGCATCAACCTGGCCCGCGGCTTTGCCGCCGTAGAACAAAAGCTGCCGACTTGGGCCAATACGGACATCGGCACCCTTCTTAAAGGCGTGGGCATGCAGCTCGTATCGACGGTCGGCGGCGCGTCGGGCCCCCTGTACGGCACGGCGTTCATGAAGGCCGGCATGGCCTGCAAGGGGATGACCGAGCTGGACGGGCCGGCCTTCGCCGCGGCCATGGAAGCAGCCGTCGAAGGCATTAAGATGCGTGGCAAGGCGACGGAAGGCGAAAAGACGATGCTCGACGCCTTATGCCCGGCACTGCGGGCAGTGAAAGCAGCCGTAGAAAACGGCAAATCGTTGAAGGAAGCCCTGCAGGACGGCGCGGCGGCAGCCGAACAGGGCGTGGCTTATACGAAGACGATCATCGCCACCAAGGGCCGGGCCAGCTACCTCGGCGAACGCAGCTTAGGCCATCAGGACCCGGGAGCGACGTCGTCGTGGTACATGCTGCGGACCATGGCGGAGCACATAGACGAATAAGGATAGAAAAACGGGCCGGCGTATTGCCGGCCTTACCTGTGAAGGAGGAAAAAATATGGTAGGCATCGTATTGGTATCGCACAGCCAAAAGGCGGCGGAAGGCGCAGCCGAGCTGGCGAAGATGATGGCTCCGGCGGCTCCCGTCGCCGCAGCCGGCGGCATGGAGGACGGCGGCCTGGGCACGAGTTTTGAAAAAATCTGCGCCGCCGTCGAGTCGGTGTATTCGGAAGACGGCGTCGTCGTCATCATGGACATGGGTAGCGCCGTCATGACGGCCGAGATGGTCGTCGAAGCCCTGGACGACAAGCGCGTCGTCCTTCTCGACTGCCCCTTTGTCGAAGGCGCAGTCATCGCTGCCGTCGAAGCAGAAGGCGGCACGGCCATAGACGAGATGCAGGAAAAGGTCGAAGGCGGACGGGACCGCAAGCTGTAAGGACGGGAGACTATGATAAGGCGTTTACTTAAATTCCTCTGCACGCTGGTCTGTTTTGCCGCCGTGCTGGCCTTCGGCGCGGGACTGTATATCGGCAATCTGGCCTTCGAGCGCTTTGCTTCTGCGCCGTGGGACGTCATATTCGGCATTGAAAACATGTCCTGCGACGTAGAGCGAATCGCCGCCGGCGAGGAACGGTTCGACTGGCAGGAAGCGGAGACGACGGGCCGTGACGGCGTTCCCTTGCGGGGGACATATATTGAAGACCAGGGCGGCTCCCATCATACGGTAATCCTGCTGCACGGCCTGTATCACAATCGGGCTATGTGCCTGCCTTACGTCGGCATGTACCGCAATCTGGGCTACAACGTCCTCCTCGTAGACCAGCGCGGCCACGGCGAAAGCGGCGGCCAGACCAAATGGGGCGTCCAGGAAGCCGACGACATTGGCCGATGGGTACAGTGGCTGAAGGAAAAAGATGCATCGATGACCGTTGGCCTCCACGGCGTATCCCTGGGCGCGGCTATGGCGCTCTTGTACGCCGGCAGCGACGCCGGACGGGACGCGGCCTTCGTCGTCGCTGACAGCTCGTACGGCAACATCGTGTCCCTGGGACGGGAAAAGCTCATGGCGGCGGCAAAAGACGACCGCCTCGTCTGGGAATACGACATTCTCATGCCCTTTTTCCAAGGGGCCATGTGGTATCACACGGGCAAGTTTTTATCAGACATCGAGCCGGCCCACGCCGTACGGTCGATACGCTGTCCCGTCTTGTTCCTCCACGGGCAGGAGGACCGCCTCGTGCCGGTAAAGACGGTCTGGAGCCTCTATGAAAACTGTGCCAGTGCAGAGAAATACGTCCATGTCTTCGAAGGCTCACCCCACGCCGTCGGCATTTCTACAAACCGAAGGGAATACCGGCAGCTCGTCACGGAATTTCTCTTGGACACGCAGTAACGAAAGGTCGCGGAAACCACAGCATGATAGAATACAAAGAAATAATGGATAACAAAAAGAAATACCTGCCCCTGCTGCTGATAGCAGACGAGCAGGAGTCGGCTATCGACGCCTATTTGGAGCGCGGACGGCTGTACGTCATGGAAGACGGCGTCGTCCGCGCCGTCTGCGTCGTGACCGACGAGGGAGAGGGCGTGCTGGAAATTAAAAATCTGGCCGTCGCTCCGCCGTGGCAGCGCTGCGGATACGGACGAGCCTTCGTCGAATATATCCGGCGGCGCTATCGGGGCGCCTTTCATACGCTGCAGGTCGGCACTGGCGACAGCCCCTTGACGATACCCTTTTATGAGGCCTGCGGATTTGTGAAATCACACTGGGTCAGAAATTTTTTCATAGACCACTACGACCATCCTATCTATGAAGGCGGCGTGCGCCTCGTCGACATGATATACCTCCGCCGGGACCTATGAACGGCCTCTGGGCAAGCAAGAATCTCCTTGCGAAGACCGTACAAGACTGCTATAATAGGAAACGGAATCATTGCAAATACTATATACAGTATAAGTAATAATAATACAATACCATATATAATATATGAGAATGCATAGGAGGGTGTTTCATGAACGAGCAGGAATGGCTGGGCGAACAGAATCAGCTGGGCATGGATATTTGGAAAAACAAGTACTGCAACAACGGCGAAACCTTTGAGCAGTGGATTGACCGCGTCAGCGGCCATGACGAAGACGTGGCGCAGCTGCTGAAGGAGCAGAAATTCCTCTTCGGCGGCCGCATTTTGGCCAACCGCGGATTGGAATACGAAGGCAAGAAAATTACCTTGTCGAACTGCTACGTCATGACGCCGCCGGAAGACAATATCGAAAGCATCTTCGACCGCGCCGGAAAGCTGGCCCGCACGTACAGCTACGGCGGCGGCTGCGGCATCGACATTTCCGGCCTCAGCCCCAAAGGCGCGCGCATCAACAACGCGGCGAAGGAAACGAGCGGTTCCATATCCTTTATGACCCTCTATTCCCTCGTGACGGAGCTCATCGGCCAGAACGGCCGCCGCGGCGCCCTCATGATTTCCATCGACTGCGCCCATCCCGACGTCCTGGAATTTATCAAGCTGAAAACCGATTTGAATAAGGTGACAAAGGCCAATATTTCCATCCGTCTGAGTGACGAATTTATGGAAGCCGTAAAAGAGCATAAGCAGTTCCGTCTTCACTATACGCGGAAGGAAACGGGCCAGGTCATTGAAAGTATGGTCAACGCCGCCGACATCTTCCGACTCGTTGCCGAAACGAACTGGGACTACGCCGAGCCGGGCGCCCTGTTTTGGGACCGCATCTGCCAGTGGAATCTCCTGGCCAATACGAAAGAATTTAAATTTGCCGGCGTCAATCCTTGCGCCGAAGAACCTTTGCCGGCCGGCGGCTCGTGTCTCTTGGGCAGCCTGAACCTGGCGAACTTCGTCCGCGATCCCTTTTCGGACAAGTCACTCTTTGATTTCAACGAATTCCGCCGCTGCGTGACCATCGCCGTGCGGGCCCTGAACGACGTCCTCGACGAAGGCCTGCCCCTCCATCCGCTGCAGGAACAGCAGGACAGCGTGCGCCAGTGGCGGCAGATCGGCCTGGGCATCATGGGCCTCGGCGACATGCTCATTAAGCTGGGCATCACCTATGGCAACGACGAAGCTGTCGCCCTGTGCGATGAAATCGGCTTCGCCATGACCGATACAGCCATCGCCGCCTCGGCGAACCTGGCCGGCGAACGGGGAGCCTTCGACATGTGCCACATCGACGAAATCATGGAAACGCCCTTCTTTAAGGCCAACACGACGAAAAAGACGGCGGCCCTGGTCAAGGAAAAGGGCCTGCGCAATTCCCAGCTCCTGACCATCGCCCCGACGGGCACCCTGTCGACTATGCTGGGCATTTCCGGCGGCATCGAGCCCATTTACGCCAACTTCTACGAACGGAAAACCGAGTCCCTCCACGGCACGGACGTCTACTATAAGGTCTACACGCCTATCGTCGAACGGTACATGAAGGCTCACAACATTAAAGACGACTCCCAGCTGCCGGAATACTTCGTCACTGCCCTGACCCTGGACTACCACCAGCGCGTCGCCATGCAGGCCATATGGCAGCGGCACATCGACGCCTCCATCAGCTCGACGGTCAACGTGCCCAACAGCTTCACCGTCGAAGACACGGAAAACCTCTACCTCCTGGCCTATGAAAAAGGCTGCAAGGGCCTGACCTTGTTCCGCGACGGCTGCAAGCGGGCCGGCATCCTGACGACCCACGTCGACAAGAAGGCCGCCCCCATCGCCGGCGCAGGCCTCGAACGGGGCGAAATCGTCAGCATCGACGACAACGTCATCGGCAAAAAACGCAAGCTCGTCACGGGCTGCGGCAGCCTGCACTGCCTGGCCTTCTTCGATCCCGAAACGGGAGCCCTCTTGGAAACGTACCTGAGCAAGGGCTCGACAGGCGGCTGCAACAACTTCATGATTGGCCTGTCCCGCATGATTTCCATCAGCGCCCGCGCCGGCATCGACATCTACACCATCATCGACCAGCTCAACTCGACGGGGAACTGCCCGTCCTACTCGGTCCGCCGGGCTACGCGGGGCGATACGAGCAAGGGCTCCTGCTGCCCCATGGCCGTCGGCAACGCCCTTCTCGACATGTACGACGAAGTGCAGGAGGACCTGCGCCAGTCCGCCGCCGTGACCCAGGGCGACGTGCCGGTCAAAAAAGCGCCGGTCAAACCGAAGGCCGATAAAAAAGTCACGGCCGAAAGCATCTTCTGCCCTCAGTGCGGCGAGCCCTTAGTCTTTGAAGGAGGCTGCAACACCTGCAAAAACTGCGGCTGGAGCAAGTGCAATTAATAGGATAACGACAATACTGCAAGCAGGCTGTCTGTCGGAGACGGCCTGCTTTTTCTATGGGAACAGGCGGAACGATGCGGCTCCTGGTAATGACGTCGCGTATGGGCTGTACTATGAGGACTCTGAGTCAGTTTACGGTGCGCTGTAACGAAAGCGTCTTCGTATAGCATATAGACGCAAACATCGTTTCAGCATTTTAAAATAACGTACCGGGATGGGAACTCGTCTATGCGGCTTCATGCAGGAAGGACAACACAAGGGTTCTGCCGTTGGCGGGATGTCCCCTTGCCATCCGATGGGATACGAAGAAGATACATCTCGTCGGCAGCCTATAGGAAGAAATCAGAATCGTATGATATACTATAAAAAGAACGTACCCTGGCGCTATGACGGGAAGCTCACCCCTGCAAAAGGTACAAATCAAAGCGAGGTATACCGATGAATAAAAACCACAAACCACATTAACACTGATAGCCACGCTGGCGTTGGGCTGGGCGATGCCTGCCGGCGTACTTCCTGCAGAGGCTAATGAATTTGTAACCGACGAGTATTACGGCGTGAACGGAAGGTGGTGGGTTCAAAGCCCCTATGATTTTATGAACCTGTCCGATACGTACGCCAAGGGCTATACGGGCAAGGGCGTTACCGTCGGCGTCATAGATGACAATATCAATCCGTATATTCCCGATTTTATCGATCAGGATGTCCAGATCGTGCAGCCGACAGACGACGAAGCGCTGCCCGGTGATATGGATCTACGAATACATGGGACGATGGTGTCGGGAATCATCATGGCCGATAAAAACGATTTCGGCATGCACGGCGTAGCTTTCGACGCCGGACTTGCCTTTGCGGCGTACGGCAATTTTACGAACGATCATTGGTATACGGGATTTTTGGACGATGAAAATATAAAAATTATCAATAATTCCTGGAGCGGTTTTATCAGCAGCAAGTTTACAGAAGATGCAGAGTACGAGTTTCTTTATGATAGGATACGGAATGATGAGCGCGTATGGTACGGCGAGGCGGCAGAAGCGGCGCGGCAGGACAAACTCCTTGTTTTTAGCGCTGGGAACGACGGCCAGGTAATAAGCGATTCCCTGCAAGTTCATGCCGGCAGCGACGAGGCCTTGCGGAATCACATCGTAAACGTCACGTCGGCGAGCCATTTCTATTTGGCGGAACAAGACGACGGCTCTATACTTGCTTCTGTCGGCGCCCTTTCGCTGTTTACCAATCTGTCTGCGTATGCGGAAGACTATTCCCTGAGCGCTTTCGGTACAACAATATATGGACCAGATGCCTTGGAGATAGGGGAGACGATCTATAGAGACGGGACGTCCTTTGCCACCCCGATGGCGACCGGCGTCGGCGCCTTGGTGCAGCAGGCCTATCCCTATTTGAGCGGCAAGCAAATCGGCGACGTCCTGCTGAGTACGGCCAATAAAAACATTAAGCTGTCAGACTCAGACAATGGGTTTGTCACCCTGTCCTTTGGACCAAACCGGTCTTCGTTAGAAGGCCTTTCCGTATATCTTGTCGACGGCGCAGAAGGCGAAACGCAAAAACAGGAGGCAGCGTATGCTTTAATTCGTAAGGCCTATAACCAAGAGTATCAGAGTGATGATGGGAGTCTAAAGGTATTGCTTAAAGATGAGTTTGATTGGCACATGAAGGATGTTTATGGGTATACCTATGATTGTAGTAACGGGCAGGAGTTTGCCGACTATATTCGGAAACTCGTCGATGAGGGAACCCTAAAACTTAATATCTATACCGACGTGCCTATGGACGTCTTGTTCGGCCAGGGCGTCGTCGACGCCGACAAGGCGACGAACGGCTTAGGGGCGATAAACGTGCGCCGCCTGACGAAAGACGATGTGAGCGGCGCCTATACCGTCGGCGGAGAGCAGAAAGACCAAGCTTTATACACTGTCGATACGCAGGGCTATGACTCGGTATGGAGCAACGACATCGGCGAAATACGGGCCGGACATATTGCCGAATATCCCTTGGGCGACGAAAATACGGCGTTTGACGGGGCAGACGGCGATATTAAGGATCTGCATGACCGCTGGGTATACTATACGGAGGACTTTGACCTAGACAGCACAGACGACACAGTTAGCTTTGCCGACCGCTATGTAGAAGACTATAACAAATATGTCGATGACAACGGCCTTTTAGGCCTCCAAGGCGGCCTGAAAAAGACCGGAGACGGGACGCTGGCCCTGAACGGTAAAAATACCTATAAAGGCGCGACGATAGCCGCCGGCGGAACCCTGCAGATCGACGGCTCCGTCGCCGGCGATGCCTACAGTGAGGATGCGGGCGCCATTGCCGGTAGCGGTACCATTAATGGAAACTTGTATAATAATGGAGCCGTCGCCGCTGGGAGCTGGGGCGCTGTGACAAAGGACGACGGTACGGCGCAGACCTTGAACGTAAAAGGGACGTTTAGTGGAAAGGGAAGGATTATCGCCAATACAGACGGTACGACGTATGCCCGTCTCCACGTTCAACAGGACGCCGACCTTTCCCAAATGACCCTGCAAGCAGGGCAGTATGCCGCCCCCGGTGTAACGGGCACGATTTTGACGAGCGGCGGCGTAGGCGTAATAACTGGAGCAAATAGCCTGAACGGTTCGTTCAGCGGCTTGCTCGACAGTGAAGTGAGACAAGACGGCGACAGCCTCAACTTGACGACGAAGGCTGACAACAACGCCGGCATTGCTGCCGACCGCTTTGCCGCTGTAAACGGCTTGTACAGCGCGCTGGATAAAGACGAGCAGAAGGATATGTACCGCCTGTACGCCTTGGACAGCGGAAACGTCCGCGCGGCGATAGACGGCCTGAGCCGCAGCGAAAGTATGCATCTGGAACTGGCCTACGACGCCATGCAGAACCGAGACGTCCGCCAGGCCGTACGGCAGCAGGAGCGGACGAATCGCGACGAATCAGTCTGGGCGATTACCGGCAAGGGCTGGGGCAATATGGACGACGGCTTGAAACGGCACAGCTGGAACACGACAGTCGGCTATGATTTCTATGACGACGGCGACGTCTATGCCGGCGCGCTGGTCGCCTACAGCGACAACAGCCTGAGCGGCTATGACGCCGACGGCACGTATAAGAACTACAGCGTCGGCCTGTACGGCGGCACGAAGAACCGGCCCGGCACGGTGACGGCTTACATGAGCTACGGCAGACAGGAAAACGAGCTGACGCGGTATTTGGGAAGCTCCTTCAGTTATGACGGCGCGGCAAGCAAGGCGACGAGCGACTACGACAGCACGGTCTTCGGCGTCGGCGCGACCTATGCCTATGACTTGCAGTACGGCCGGGAAGACGCCTGGCACGTCAGCCCCTATGTCGGCATAGATTACGCCCATTACAAGCAGGACAGCTTCAGAGAAGACGGGAGCGTCTATTCCCTTAGCAGCGACGGGTTCAGCGACGACTATCTGGCCGGCGAAATCGGCGTCGATATGAAGCGGGAGCGAAAGGGCAAGACCTACGGCTTAACCGTAGCCTATCGGCGCGTCTTCGACGGCGACGTCCAGCATACGGGATATTCCTATGTCAGAGGAACGGGCTTGGGATTCGGCGTACAATCTATGAACCGCAGCAAGGATCACGTCATAGCGTCGGCCTACGCATCGGCCAAGCTGTCCGACCGCTGGGAAATCGGCGGAGCCGTAGAGCAGGCCTGGTCCCATACGAGCCGTGACCTGAGCGCCGCCGTGAACGTCGCCTATCGCTTCTGATGCCGTGAGGCGAATCAAGATGGAAACGAGAGATTGGCAATCGCCGTATCGGATAGGCTAAGATATACAGGAAATGAATGTTTCATCATCCGCTATAAGCATTAGACGCAGCCAAGGCCGCACTTTATAATGAAGGTGTCTCGACGAGGAGACGCCTTCTTTTTTTAGCCGGCGACGGCTGCAGCTAGTCTCCTTCGTCATTGAGTTATAATAAATCGTTTTATTCATTGCAGGAGGTGCGTCGTGAAATTTGGAGGAATACTCATCGCCGCGGCCCTGGCCGTGACCATCGGCTGGGCCTTTGCTTCCTACCCGCAGCCGGCAGAATCCGTGCAGGCCGCTGCACCGGAACGTATACTGATTGCCTATTATTCCCAGAGCGGCCATACGGAGGCCGTCGCCAAGGCGATTCAGCAAGAAACGGGCGGCGACTTGTACCGCATACGGACGAACATTGCGTATCCGAAGAATGCGCCGGCCATGCAGAGCCAGGCCAAGGCGGAATACAACGAAGGGCTCCGGCCGTCCTTGGCCGAACCGATGCCGAATATGAGCCGCTATGACGTCGTCTTTTTAGGATTCCCAAATTGGTATAATGCGCCGCCGGCAGGAGTGTTTACTTTTTTGAAACAGACGGACTGGAAGGGAAAGACCATCGTTCCCTTCGTGACCTACGGCCTGAGCGGCTGGGGCAGCAGCATCGACGATATTCGGGCTGCCGCGCCGGACGCCGTCCTTGCTAAGGGATTGGCCGTTCATGCATCTCAGGCTGGACATTGCAAAGAAGCCGTCGCGTCTTGGATAGATTCGCTGGGACTAAATGCCATACAAGGAGGTCGGAACCGATGAAGCTGCAGATTCGCCGCCATGCCGTGCAGCTCTGCGCGGCTGTGTTATACAACGCCAACGCCTTTACGCCCCTGACGGGCCGGGCCGTCGATTTTCCCTATGACAAGACCTGCGTGCCCGGGTTGAACTGCCAGTATTGCCGCTATACCATTGCCGGGTGTCCCCTAGGCGTGACCCAGCAGGCGCTGAGCGGCTCCTTTTCTGCCGTGGCCTGGCAGTTTTGGGGGATGCTGGTATTGTTTGGCCTCTTATTCGGCCGTATGATTTGCGGCTGGGCCTGCCCCATGGGCTGGCTGCAGGAGCTGCTGCACAAGGTTCCCTTTCCGAAGCTGAAAAAGAACCGAATGACCTATTATTTGTCCTATGTAAAATATGCAGTGAATGCTTTGTTTGTATTAGCCATTCCCTTGTATACGGGGCTGGTGACGGGGCGTGGGATTACGGCCTTCTGCGCCTGGATTTGCCCGGGGAATTTCCTGGAAGCCCTGTTTCTGCCGACGCTGTTTCAGGGCAGTGTCGACAATTTAGTCATTGCCGTGCAGAATGCCAAGTTTTTCTGGGTCATGGCACTGCTCGTGGCGATGCTGTGGATATACCGCCCGTTCTGCCGCTTTCTCTGCCCCCTCGGTGCGTTTTACGGCCTGTTCAACCGGTTTTCCGCCGTGGGAATGACCGTAGACGTCAAGGCGTGCATTCATTGCTCCGCCTGTGTGCAGACGTGCCCGATGGATATCCGCTCCGTAGGCGACAGGGAATGCATCGGCTGCGGCGCTTGTATGTCCGCCTGCCCGACGAAGGCTATCGGCATCAGGCGGCCTTTTGGAACATAAAAGAGTATATATCAAACAGTATGATTGTGGAGGTGAAAAATCGATGAAAAGAAAATTGCTTTGTATTGCCGCCGCGCTGAGTACGTTGTTTGCCGCCGCATCTGTCCAAGGGGCGAGCGTGCAGACGCCGGACGGGAATATGCCCTTGATTCACTGGGCTGTCGTCGAATCGGCTGACGGACAGATGAGCGTCCTGCAGCAGTTAGGGGCGAAGCACGTCGCTCCGGAAGTTGCGAAGGAAGATGGCACCTACGCCTTGTATGGAGCCGTAGATGTCAAGAATCCCAATATCATGCGCGTATTGGAATTCTATAAAGACGACGACGCCTACCGCATCCACGCGGCGAGCGACGGCTTCCGCGCCTATGACGAAGCACGTCGTCCCTATTTGAAGGGCGTGAAGATTTTGGAGGCCACAGGTATCGCCCTGGAACAAAAAGACAACGGCGTGGGGACGAGCGTACAGATGGATTTGATCCAAGTCAAGCCGGAATGCCTGGAAGCCTATGAGCAGCGATTGGTCGAGGAAATCCGCCGGGCCGCCGCTGATGATGAGCACGTCGTCGGACTCTATGCGACGGCTGAAAAGGACAATCCGGCCCGAATCCATACGATGGGTATCTTTACCGATGAAGAAGGCTATGAAGCGTATGTCGCTTCGCCGGCATACCAGGCCTTCTGCCGCGATACGCAGGACATGATCGTCATGCAGAATCACATCGAAAATCAGCCCGTCCGCATTACGCTAAGCCAACGGGGCGTGAACTAATATACGGGCAGTTTTCATTGACAGAACCTGTAACTATCGTTATACTAATTGTAGAAAAGAAAGTAATGTGCCACAGCGCACGAACACCCCGGAAAGGTAGCGACTTTCCGGGGTGTCTTGCTATGGGCTGATTGCTCTTATCGATATCTGTTCAGCCACTGACAGATATAATTAGCGAGTATACCTGCCGCAACAGATAGTAAAAAAGAAAGTAATGTGGTTTCCACGGCGCATCTCCTTTCCGTTGCTGGATAGGAGAAAGAGCAACACGTTTAGTATAGCATAGGACACAGATAAATAGAATATATGTTTTATTGCGTAAACAGCATACGAACGCGCCCCGTCGCCATAGCGCGGCAGGCATATAGTTCGCTATACGTGATTTTTACCTTTCTGTGTCTTGACAGATAATACATTTGTGTTTATAATAGACCTAATTTTACGAAACCAACGCGATGAAAGAGAAAAAAGCTTGGCGTGTCTGTTACAGAGAGCTGCCGGAACGGTGCGAGGCAGCAGGGCAGCAAAGCATTCCGCTCCGGAGCATCAAATGACGAATTTGACGGGTACGCCCGATACAGCGCGACGAGATGGCCGAAAGGCAAGCTGGGTGGCAACGCGGGAGTATACTCTCGTCCCTTTTTAGGGACGGGAGTTTTTTTATTATTACAAGCGAGAGAGTTTCCCTGCGGCTCTCTGCACGAGGGGACATGAGAGGTATGAAACGAGTGTATAATTTTAACGCCGGACCGTCGGCGATGCCGCTGGACGTATTGAAAGCGGTACAGGCTGAATTTCTCGATTTTAATCATACGGGGATGAGCATCGTAGAAATCAGCCACCGCAGCGCGGCCTATCAGGACATGCAGGATGAAACGGTAGGGCTCATGCGCCGTCTGCTTCAGGTGCCGGACGACTATCATATCGTCTTTATGCAAGGCGGCGGCAGCCTGCAGTTCGCCATGCACGCCATGAATTTTCTCAAGCGCCGCGGCGGCTATCTGAATACGGGCGTATGGTCTGACAAGGCCATGAAGGCGGCGTCCTTCTTCGGCGATGTCTATGAAGTGTCGTCCAGCAAGGCCGACGGGTTTTCCTATATTCCCAAGGCCGATACCTTTGTCGTCCAGCCCGATACGGACTACGTGTACATGACGTCGAACAACACGATTCACGGCACGGAATGGCACGGCTATCCGTCCTTCGACGTGCCCTTGTTCTGCGACATGTCCAGCGACTTCATGAGCCAGCCTGTAGACGTGTCGAAGTTCGATTTCATCTATGCCGGCGCCCAGAAAAACATCGGCCCGGCCGGCGTCGTCGTAGCCATCATCAAGGATTCTCTCCTGGCGCAGGCGAAGGAAGACGTGCCGGTCGTACTCCAGTACAAGACCTATGTGGAACACGACTCGACGTATAATACGCCGCCGGTCTTCGGCATTTATTTTATCAACAAGGTCATGCATTGGCTGGAAGACAACGGCGGCTTGGAAGGGGCGTACCGGCGCAATGTGCAGAAGGCCGGCATCGTATACGCGGCCATCGACGGCAGCGACGGATTTTACCGGGGCCATGCGGCTGCCGATTCGCGCAGCCTCATGAACGTGACGTTCAACCTGCCGACGGCGGAGCTGGAAGCGGCATTCGTCGCCCAGGCGGCGGAACGGGGCCTCGTAGGCCTCAAGGGCCATCGGTCCCTCGGCGGTTGCCGGGCGTCTATTTACAACGCCGTGACGGAGGAAGGCTGTCGGGCTCTGGCCGAATTTATGGAAGAATTCAGAAAGAACCATTAACCTACGGCGGGCGCGAAGCCCGCACAGTACAGTAGATGATCAGGAGGATACGAACATGAAAATATTAGTCAGCGACGACGTTTCTATCAAAGGGGTAGAGCTGCTGAGGGAGCACGGCTATGAGGTAGACGTCAAAACGAATTTAGACGAAGCGGGACTTATCGAGTGCATCGGCGAGTACGACGGCCTGATTACCCGCTCCATGACCCACGTAACGGAAAAGGTCATCGACGCGGCCACGAAATTGAAGGTCATCGGCCGGGCCGGCGTCGGCGTCGACAGCATCGATATCAAGACGGCGACGGAACGGGGGATTATCGTCGTCAATGCGCCGACGTCCAATACGGTAGCCGCGACGGAACATACCTGCGCCATGATCATGGCCATGACCCGCCACATCCCCCAGGCTCACGATTCCCTGATGGCCGGCGAATGGGACCGGGAACGGTTTACGGGCATCCAGCTCAAGGACAAGACCATCGGCATCATCGGCCTCGGCCGCATTGGCTCGGGCATCGCCAAGCGCATGCAGGCCATGGAAATGAAGACCATCGGCTACGACCCGTACATTCCCGAAGACCGCTTTAAGCAGCTCGGCGTCGAATCGGTCGACTTGGATACGCTCCTGCGCACATCCGACTACATTACGATGCACACGCCTCTGACGAAGGAGACGACGGGCATGATCGGCGCGGAAGAAATCGCCAAGATGAAAGACGGCGTGCGGGTGATCAACGTATCGCGCGGCGCTGTGCTGGATATCAACGCCCTGGCAGACGCCCTGCGGAGCGGCCACGTAGCTGGCGCGGCTGTCGACGTCTTCCCGGAAGAACCGCTGGGACAGGATATCAATCCCTTTGAAGGCTTGGACAACGTCGTCATTACGCCCCATCTGGGCGCATCGACTGTGGAAGCGCAGATCGGCGTGTCCGTCGACGTCGCCGAAGGCGTCATGGCTGCTCTCAACGGCGAGCCCGTGCCGACGGCGGTCAACATGGCTCCCGTACCGATGAACGTGTACAACGTCATTCACCCCTATTTCGATCTCATGGAACGGATGGGCGTTATCGGCGTATACCTCACGGAAGGGCCGATGAAGGAAATCCAGGTCGAATACACGGGCGAACTGGCCGACACGGAAACGCGGCTCCTCACGACGGCCGTCCTCAAGGGAGCCCTGAACCCCATATTGCAGGATTCGGTCAATTTCGTCAACGCGCCGGAAGTGGCCAAGATGCGCCACATTGCCGTCAAGGAAATCAAGTCCCACGACAACGGCTATTTCCTCGACGCCGTGACGGTGCGCATCAAGACGGCCAAGGGCGAACACTCCGTCGTCGGCATGCTGTTCAATAAAAACGAAGCGAAAATCGTCCAGATCGACGAATACCGCGTCGACTTTACGCCCGAAGGTTACCTGCTCCTGGCGCCGCACGTCGACCAGCCGAACATGATCGGCCAGATTTCGACGATCCTCGGCCAGGCCCGCATCAACATCACAGGCATGCAGGTCGGCCGCATGACCCAGGCCGGCAACAACATCATGGCCATTGCCGTGCAGGACGACATTCCCAACGACATCATGCTCAAGCTCCGCTCCATCGACGGCATTCTCGATATGAAGCTCATTCACTGCGACGTGCAGCACTAGGAGGACACTATGGTACGCATCATACTGATTCGCCACGGCGAAACGCAATGGAATATAGAAGGCCGCTATCAGGGCCAGGAAGACACGCACCTGAGCGAACGGGGCCTCAGGCAGGGCCATATGGTTGCCAAGGGCCTGAAGGATACGCCCATCGACGCAGCCATTTCCAGCCCCTTGGAACGGTCGTACATGACCTGCGCCTTCTGCGCCAAGCTCCACGGCCTCGACGTGCTGAAGGACGACCGGCTCCTGGAAATCAACCACGGCGACTGGGAAGGCCGCCTGGCTGACGACATCGAAGCCCAGTACCCGACGGAATTTCACCAGTGGCACACGGAGCCCCATCTGGTCACCATGCCCGGCCCGGGCGGCGAGTCCCTGGAAGACGTGCGCCGCCGCGTCCGCGCCGCCTTCGACGAATACGCTGCGGCCTACGACGGCAAGACGGTCCTCGTCGCCGCCCACGACGCCGTAAACAAGGCGATTATCTGCGACGTCCTCGGCCTCGACATGAGCCATTTCTGGCAGATCAAGCAGGACAACACCTGCATCAACGTCCTCGAATGCCAGGATGGCCGCTGGCGTCTCGTCCTGCTGAATTCAACAAATCACATGGGGTATTTGTTCAGCGGTATTGAACAAAAAGGGCTGTAACGAGTATAATATAACAGTACAAATTTACGCTGTTTTGCATAACGAAAGGAAGAATACCAATGTTAGATACGAAATTTATCCGTGAACACGTTGAAGAAGTCAAAGACAACCTTGCCAAGCGTCACGCCAGCGCCGACGTAGACAAATTCGTCGAACTCGACGCCAAGCGCCGCGAGCTCCTGCAGAAGGTAGAAGCCATGAAGAGCGAACGCAACACGGTGACGCAGGAAATCAGCAAGCTGAAACGGAATAAAGAAAACGCCGACGCCCAGATCGCCGCAATGAAGAAGCTCGGCGACGACATCGACGTCCTCGATAAAGAAGTTAAAGCCGTAGAAAAAGACATGCTCGACATCCAGCTCATGATTCCGAACATGTGCAATCCCTCCGTTCCCGTCGGCGAAGACGACAGCGACAACCCGGAAGTCCGCAAATGGGGCGAACTGCCGAAATTCGACTTTGAACCCCTCAATCACTGGGACGTAGGCGAAAACCTCGGCATCCTCGACTCCGAACGGGCGGCGAAGGCTACGGGCGCACGGTTCTACTACTACATCGGCCTCGGCGCGCGCCTCGAACGAGCCGTATACAACTTCATGCTCGACCAGCACGTTTATAAAGACGGCTACACCGAAGTCATCCCGCCGTACATCGTCAACCGCGACACCATGATCGGTACGGGCCAGCTGCCGAAATTCTACGAAGACATGTACCGCCTGAACGTCGAAGGCGAAGAAATGTACATGATTCCGACGGCCGAAGTACCGCTGACCAACTACTACCGCGGCGAAATCATCGACGGCTCCAAGCTGCCCATCTACCTGACGGCCATGACGCCGTGCTTCCGCGCCGAAGCAGGCTCGGCCGGCCGAGACACGCGCGGTCTCATCCGCCAGCACCAGTTCCACAAGGTAGAAATGGTCAAATTCTCCGCTCCTGAAACGAGCTATGAAGAACTGGACAAGATGACGAACAACGCCGAAGACATCCTGAAAGCCCTCGGCCTGCCGTACCACGTCGTCTGCCTCTGCACCGGCGATATCGGCTTCTCCGCCGCGAAGACCTTCGACGTCGAAGTATGGTTCCCGGCCCAGGGCAAATACCGCGAAATCTCGTCGTGCTCCAATACGGAAGATTTCCAGGCTCGCCGCGCCAACATCCGCTTCCGCCGCACGCCGAAGGACAAACCGGAATACGTCCATACCCTCAACGGCTCCGGCCTTGCCGTAGGCCGTACCGTCGCCGCCATCCTGGAAAACTACCAGCAGGCCGACGGCTCCGTCGTCGTACCGGAAGTCCTCCGTCCGTACATGCACTGCGACGTCATTACGAAACAGAAATAAGACTGGTTATATAATATAGAAATATAAAAAGAACGGGACGTTCCTATGGTATCATAGAAATGTCCCGTTCTTTTTTGATGGTAAATTGCAAGTTGAATTTGAACAACCATAATCAGGAAACACACTCACTAGCATAAACTTCATCGAGGAATGCATCAAATAGCTCTGACGGCGTATGGTAGCCCA
>NZ_NFIY01000018.1:0-54679 GCF_002163455.1 Megasphaera sp. An286
TTGGGCTACCATACGCCGTCAGAGCTATTTGATGCATTCCTCGATGAAGTTTATGCTAGTGAGTGTGTTTCCTGATTATGGTTGTTCAAATTCAACTTGCAATTTACCAAGGAGAGATGAAGATGTATACGGCGTATATTGACCAAACAGTCTGCGTCGGCTGCGAAGCCTGCATAGGCCTATGTCCCGTCGGGGCAATTCGCATGATGCCGGGATGGATTTGCGCAGTACGGCAGGATGCCTGCATCGGATGCGGCGCGTGCGCCGCCGTGTGCCATAAGAAGGCTGTCCGGCTGCAGGAAAAAGGCTCGTACATTTCATAGCTGCTTAACCATAATGAACCGGCATGGTACAATAAAAGAAAAAAGGAAGTGTCGCCTATGTATCAGAAAAAATTACAGCCCGATATCCGCTGCCCCCTGGAATACGGTTTGGACGTATTCGGCGGCAAGTGGAAATCGCGGATCATCTGCGTGCTGGCGGCTATGGAAACGCTGCGGTACGTCGAGCTGCGCAAGGAAATGAGCAATATTACCGACGCCGTGCTGGCTTCGACGTTGAAGGCGCTCATAGCCGACGAGATGGTACTCCGTAAATCCTATGATGAAATTCCGCCCAGAGTCGAATATTCGCTGACAGAGAAAGGCCGGTCCGTCGTCCCTATTTTGCAGAGTATCTGCCATTGGGCCGGCGTCTTTTACAAAGAAGATACGGAGCATAAAATGACGCAATGTCAACGATGCGATTATCTGTAATGCGATGGAAGGCGTTGTGTTTCACGTGAAACATGACGTAGTTTTCCCTGCGATGATACAACGCTCTCCGTCCGCAAATACGACGATGCGGAGGGAGAGCTTTTTATGGCGCAATGAAGGGATACGCTCCTGCCTAGGGGCAGTCTAGCGCAGCAGGGGCATCTGTCCCGTCAATTTGTTTATTTTCTTTTTTACTCCGCACATGGCGATTCCAAAGTAGTTCAGGTCCCTTTCAGGCGCGTCCTTCATCTTCTCTATAAATTCGTCGTAGGTCTTGCAGCCCTGGGCCAAATCGGAAAAGTCGACGACGGTCACGTCAGAAAATTCCGGCTCATACAGCCTTTCGCGGAGGACCTTTATGCTTTCCGTATCGCCCTTTAAAATGGGGACGGGAAATTGGATAATGCCGGCGTGCTCCCGGCCTGTTTTGTCGGTGACGTCGGCGCCGACGACTTCCGGCATGGCCTTTCCTAAGGTAATCCCCAGAATTGCCGCCGTATTCGCGATGATCCCAAAGGGCAATCGTTCGTCGAGTACTATGACACATTTTTCATTTTGCACGTTCATTGGTTTCAACCTCATTTCTCTTATTTTTATTGGAACGCTGTGTTGCTGCGAGTCCTATGGGCTATGGGAAAAGGGCCTGCTTCTATGGAGCATCCTGCCCTTCCCTGCTCGCCTCGTCGCTTTTTAGAAAGATGTCCCTATAAGCGCCGGGCGTTAAGCCGATGAAGCGGGTAAAGTAATTGGTGAAGTGGCTTTGGTCGGAAAATCCCGTCTGCAGCGCCGCTTCCATAGGAGACGCGCCTTGTTCCAGTAAGTTTTTCGCCCTGCCAATGCGGAGGCTTTCCAAATAGCAGTACGGCGCGACGCCCTTTGATTTGGCGAAGGCCCGCAGTAAGGTAGATTTGCTCAAGCCAGCCTCGCGGCATATTTGGTCCAAGGAGATGCGTTCTGCAGCGTGTTCCTCCATAAATGCGCAGGCCCGCTCGATTTCCTCCCGGCATTCGGGAATGCATTCTTCAAAGGGTTGTCCGTATCGCTGCATAAGCAGGGACAGCATCAGGAGGAGGCTTTCTTCTTTTCCAAATTCCAGGGACCCGTTCATGACGAGGTCATGGAGGGGCCGCAAATAGCAGGACACTTCTTCGTCGCAAAGTACGGCCGGCGAAAATCCCGGCAGCGCCCTGTTTCCCGTGATTTCTTCGGCCAAATCCAGCATGACTTCCTTTGGGATGTTCAATCCCCGATAGTCTAAGGCGCCGCCGTCGGCCTGAACGCAGGCGTGAGTATCGCCGGGATTGAACAGCAGGACCTGGCCTGTGCCGATTGCGTATTCCTGATGTCTGCACCATAAGCGGCGCTCCCCTTTTTCTATCAATCCGATGACGTAATAGTCGTGGAAATGATTGGGAAAGGGTTTGGACATTCCTTCAAAGCGATACGCTTCCAGGCGGAGCTCCTCGTCGTAGACCAGGGTCTTTATGTCTTTCCTCATAGGTGATTCCCCCTCACGGCTTATTGTATCACTTGGCCTTGCCGGCGGCTTGTAATATATCTTCAACGAAGAGAATTTCGAGGCTGTTCTCTTGGCCTATACGCCAATGTGTTTCACGTGAAACATTTTCCCTATAACAATACAAAAGCTCTCTGTCCGCAGATGCATTACTGCGGGCAGAGAGCTTTTTGCGATGTCTTTCAAACGAGCTGTCGCCGGGATCGGTGACGACGCCGCAGGACGATACGGCGATTTCGATTTCACCGGGATGCACGTCCGGTACGGCGACTTCTTTAACGACTACTTGGCGCGGTCCTGTGAGGACGGCTGCTTTCATCATACGAGATTTCATCATCATGCACTCTCCTTCATCGTACAGTATATAAATTGGCGGAATGTCTTGACGTTTGGTCAGCCTTACTATATCATTAAAGTTAGCTTTAAAGTCAATCTTGTCTTTCAAAAAATTTGAAAAAATTTTACTCAGGCTTCTCTAAGGAGGTTTTCCTATGTATACGATTCAGCAGGTGGCGAAGATGACCCATATCCCGGCGACGACGCTGCGCTACTACGATAAAGAAGGGCTGCTCCCCTTTTTGGAACGGCGCGAGTCGGGCTATCGGGCCTTTTCCGACGTCGATTTAGCTATGCTGCAGGTGCTGCAGTGCCTGAAAGCGACGGGCATGTCTATCAGCGAGATGAAGCAGTTTTCCCAATGGGTGCAGGAAGGCGACAGCTCTTTGAAGGAGCGGTACGACTTATTTGTCCGCCGCAAGGAAGCTGTAGAGCAGCAGATCGCCGAGCTGCAGAAATCGCTGGAAGTCATCAATCACAAGTGCGACTACTATCGCCGGGCCGTCGAGGCCGGGACGGAAAAGCACATGATGGGCAAGGACACCCTGCCCTACGCCGACGAATTTCTCCACGGCGGCGGAAAATAGTATCGTTGTTTCACGTGAAACATAGTTGACTGCATAGACACATTACGGAGGTGTATCCTATGGTCCCCTACTCTATCCTCATCGTCGACGATGACGAGAAATTGTGCGCCCTGCTGCGCTCCTACTTCGAGCAAGAGCAATGCCTGGTATATATTGCCAACGACGGCATGACGGCCGTCTCGATGGTACGGCGGCACGAGCCGCAGATTATGGTGCTGGATTTGATGCTGCCCGTCATGGACGGCTTTGAAGTCTGCCGCCGCGTCCGCCAGTTCAGCGACGTCCCCATCATCTTCTTGACGGCCAAGGACGACGAGCTGGACCGCCTCGTGGGGCTGAATATCGGCGCCGACGATTACGTGACGAAGCCCTTCAACGTCAAGGAGCTCATCGCCCGTGTCCACAGCCTGCTGCGCCGGGCCCGGGGCGAAGTCATCCAGAGCTCGTCCCGCTACGCCGTCAGGGATTTGCTCATCGACAGGGACAAGTTCACCGTGTTCCGCAGCGGCGAGCCTATCGTGCTGACGCCGACGGAGTTCAACATCCTCGACACCCTGGCCTCTTCGCCGGACCGGGTGTTCAGCCGCATGCAGATCATGGAAAAGGCCCAGGGCGGCTACGGCTTTGAAGGCTATGAGCGGACCATCGATACGCACGTCCGCAACCTGCGCAAAAAAATAGAGCCGGAGCCGGCCAAGCCGACGTATATTCTGACCGTATACGGCATCGGCTATAAGTTTTCCGGAGGCGGCCTATGAAACGGACAGACAGCTTAGTATTCCGCCTGACGGCGATGGTCTTCATCCTGCTGGCCGTGACGATTGCCGTCATCCTCTTTTTGGTAAACAGCCAGATGGATACGCATTTCACCCAATACCTGCAGATGGCTCCCCGCCGCGGCATGGGAATGGGCATGGGGCATCACATGATGCGCGGCGCAGCGGAGCTGCAATACGTCGAGTCCATCCATCGCTCCCTCCTGTGGGTCGGCCTGGGCATGACGGTCATCAGCGTCGGTGTCAGCTACATCGTCGTGCAGAAGCTCGTCCGTCCCCTCCTCTCCCTGACTGAGGCTGTGCGCTCCGTGCAGGCAGGGAAATTCGGGCAGACCGTGCCTGTCGAACGGATGGATGAAGTGGGCATCCTGGCCAAGACCTTCAACGACATGTCGACGGAGCTGGAGCAAAACGAAACCATGCGCCGCCACCTCTTCGCCAGCGTAGCCCACGAGCTGCGGACGCCTCTGGCGATTATCCAGGGAAACTTGGAAGGCATGATCGACGACGTCATACCGGCTAATAAAAAGATGTTTTTGTCCATGGAAGACGAAATCCTGCGGCTGGGGCGATTGGTGCAGGATTTGAACGACCTGTCTCTGGCAGAAATCGACAAGCTCGTTCTCCACAAGGAACGGGCTGACATCAACGTGTTGCTGGAACGGGCTGTCGGCATGCTCCAGCCCCTGTGCGACGAAAAGGAGCTGACTGTCCGGCTGCACCTATGCCCTGAGCTGCCGAGCGTGTCCATCGACGTGGACCGGATCAACCAAGTCGTCTACAATATTTTGAATAACGCTATCCGCTATATCAACCGGGGCGATACGATAGCTGTAACTACGGAGCGGGCCGTCAAGGAAGGAAAAGAGTACGTTCTAGTCTCTATTGCCGATACGGGAAATGGCATTTCTCCTGAAGACTTGCCCCATATTTTCCAATATTTCTACCGCGGCGAAAAATCGCGGAGCCGTAAGAGCGGCGGCAGCGGCATCGGGCTGGCCCTGGCGAAGCAGTTCGTCGTCAGCCACGGGGGCCTGCTTGACGTGGAAAGCGAAGTCGGCAAGGGTACGACCTTTTACATATACCTTCCCCTGGGCTGAGACGGCAGTATACGGGAGGGATGGACGTATATGACAACGCGGCAGGAGGCAGTTTTATGATACAGATTCGCAGAGCCGGCACAGCGGAATTTGCGGCAGTGCGGGAGTTTTATTACGCTGTGATCGACGAAATGAAGGATGCCGAATTTAAACCGGGATGGGAACAGGATGTATACCCGTCGCAGGACTTTCTGCGGGCGTCGCTGGACAGGGGCGAGCTCTACGTCGGCGAAATAGGAGGCCATCTTGTAGCGGCGATGGTCGTCAATCACGAATACAACGAAAGCTATGACGGCGCGCCGTGGTCTGTCGACGCGGCGGACGAAGAACTTCTCGTCGTCCACGCCTTAGGCGTGCGCCCGTCCTTTGCCGGCCAGGGCATAGCCCAGGCGATGACGGAGTACGCCATCCGCTTGGGACGGGAGGCCGGAATGAAGACAATTCGCCTCGATGTGCTGAAGGGTAATATTCCGGCAGAGCGGGCCTATCGAAAGGTTGGATTTGCCTACTGCCGGACGGCCTGTATGTTTTATGAAGATACGGGATGGACCGAATTCGATCTGTTTGAGTATATTCTGTAAGGGCCCTTCTCTTCTGAGAGTGTCGGGCCGTCTGGCCTTCAGCATAAAATCTATTGATATATATAAACAGGGACATACTGTTTCACGTGAAACATATGCCCCTGTTTTGCAGTATATGATTTGAAAGACAATAGCAGCATATTTCTGCATTCAGCGCTCTTGCGATACACTTTGGTTTTGCAGCGTTTCTTCATAAGATGGCAAGGTTTATGGTCATTGCCTGTGGATGCGCAGTGCGTTGGATATGATATATAAAAACGGGACTGACGATGAAGGATTGCTTTTCTTCATCAGCGGTCCCGTTTTGCTTGCTGCGTCTTATTTTACCAGTTCGTATCCGGCGTCGGTAATGACCTTGGCGAATTCGTCCGTCGTAATGTCCTTTGTCGCCGTGACGTCGGCCGTCTTGCCTTCCAAGTTGACGGTTACGTCCGTTACGCCGTCCATGGCGGCTAAGGCGTCGTGAACGTGTTTCTGGCAGTGCTGGCACATCATGCCTTCGATGTGTAATGTTGTTTTCATAGCAGGTTCTCCTTCCTTCTGTTCAGATATAGGTGTATTTGGAGTTTCCCGTGGTGTTTCACGTGAAACAGTTCCAGCCGAATGGTTGGGCTTAAAGAAGCGCAGGCGCAGGGCGTTCATGACGACGCAGACGCTGCTCAGGCTCATAGCTGCCGCCCCGATCATGGGATTCAGCTTGAGGCCGTAGGCCGGGTAAAACAGGCCGGCTGCCAACGGAATGGCGATGACGTTGTAGAAGAAGGCCCAGAACAGGTTTTCTTTGATGTTTTTGATGACGGCCTTGCTGAGGCGGACGGCGCTGACAGCGTCGAGGAGGTCGCTGCGCATGAGGACGGCGTCGGCGCTTTCGATGGCGACGTCAGTCCCTGCGCCGATGGCGATGCCTACGTCGGCTTTGGCCAAAGCCGGCGCGTCGTTGACGCCGTCGCCGATCATAGCGACGGTGCGCCCCTGGGCCTGCAGCTCGGCGATGTGCCGTTCCTTATCCTGCGGCAGGACGCCGGCGATGACCTTGGGAATGCCCAGGCGCTTGCGGATGGCTTCGGCCGTGCGGGCGTTGTCGCCGGTCAGCATGACCACGTCGATGCCCATGCCGGCAAAGCGGGAAATGGCTTCAGCGCTGGTGGCTTTTTCCATGTCGGCGACGGCGATGATGCCGATGACGCCGCTGTCGTCGGCGAAGATGAGGGGCGTCTTGCCCTGATCGGCTAAGGCGTCGAGACGGCCTGTATATCTGCCGATGGCGATGCCCTGCTCTGCCATGAGGGCGGCGTTGCCGGCGTAATAGGTCTTCCCATCGGCGGAGGCGATGACGCCCTTTCCAAAGACGGCCTGGAAATCAGATACGGCCTTCGGTGTGACGCCCCTTTCTTTTCCGCAGGCTACGATGGCTTCTGCCAGGGGATGCTCGCTCCCCTGCTCCATGCCGGCGGCCAGGGCGAGTAGCTCTGTTTCGCTGCAGGTCAGGGCCTGCATATCGGTGACACGGGGCTTACCTTCCGTAATGGTGCCGGTCTTGTCCATGACGACGGTGTCGATGGCGTGGGCCCGTTCCAGGGCTTCGCCGGACTTGATGAGGATGCCGTTTTCCGCGCCCTTCCCCGTGCCGACCATAATGGCGACGGGCGTCGCCAGCCCTAAGGCGCAGGGGCAGGAAATGACCAAGATGGAAATGCCGATGGAAAAGGCGAATTCCAAGTCGGCTCCCATGGCGAAGTACCACAGGGCCGTAACGGCGACGGCCAATGTGATGACAGCCGGGACGAAGATGCCGGCGACGGCATCGGCGATTTTGGCGATAGGCGCTTTGCTGGCGCTGGCTTCATCGACGAGGCGGATGATCTGGCTGATCGTCGTATCGTCGCCGACTCGTTGGGCCGTGACGTGAATATAGCCCGACGTATTGATCGTCGCCGATGTGACCTTGTCGCCGACCTGCTTTTCAACGGGGATGCTTTCGCCTGTAATAGCCGATTCGTCGATGCTCGTCGTACCCTGAGAGACGATGCCGTCGGCAGGAATGCGCTCTCCCGGGCGGACGACGATTTCATCGCCGACGGCTAAGTCTTCGACGGGGATGACCGTTTCGATGCCGCCGCGCAGGACCGTCGCCTCCTTAGGCGCTAATTTCATGAGCTTTTCAATGGCTGCGCTGGTCTTGCCCTTAGCCCTCGTTTCCAGATACTTGCCCACGGTAATGAGGGTGACGATCATGCCGGCCGACTCGAAGTACAGGTTGGCGCTGTAGGTCTGTACCAAGGCCCAGTCGCCGTGGCCCATGCCCCAGCCCATGCGGAAGATGGCGAAGGCCCCGAAGGCCGCCGAGGCCATGGAGCCCATGCCGACGAGGCTGTCCATGTTGGGCGCGCCGCGAAGCAGGTTGGAAAAGCCGTTGATGTAGTACTTGCGGTTCAAATACATGATCGGCAGGATGAGCAGGAACTGTGCGAAGGCGAAGGAAATGGCATTTTCCGGGCCGTCGAATACTGCTGATATAGCTGACGGGACGGGAATTCCCAGATGAGAGGCCAGCATGTGGTGCATGGCGATGTAAACCGTCGGAATGAGAAAGACGATGGACCACAGGAGGCGCCGCTTCATCTGTTTGACTTCCTGCTCGGCCGTATTGGCCGGACTTGCCGGAGACGAGGCGCCCTTAGTGGCGGACTGCCCGCCGGCTAGGGATGCGCCGTATCCGGCGTCGACGACGGCGTCGATAATCGCCTGGCTCGTAAGGACCGTTTCGTCGTAATCGACCTGCATGCTGTTGGTCAGCAAATTGACGCTGGCCTTTTCTATGCCCTCCAGCTTGGAGACGGCTTTTTCGACGCGGGCCGAGCAGGCCGAGCAGGACATGCCCGTTACCTGGTATGTTTCATGCTTCATGCAATCACTCCCTTACTTCATCAATTTTTGCAGGGTACAGACGAGCTCATCGACGACGTCGTCCTTCCCCTCGCGGATATCGTGGACGACACAGCTCTTGATGTGCTGGCCGAGGAGCTCCTTGTTGAAGGAATTCAGGGCCGACTGGATGGCCGTGACCTGCATCAGGATATCGATGCAATAGCGGTCCGTCTCCACCATGCGCTTGATGCCCCGTACCTGCCCTTCAATCCGGTTTAACCGGGAAATCAGTCGTTTATATTCCTTCTCGTCGCGGTGCTTCAGCTTCATGCCCCCGCAGCAGCTCGTATCGTTCGTTGAATCCATATGTATCCCTCCTGACATATGCGCAGAGATGATATACCCCATACCGGTATATAAACATAATATACCCAGTAAGGGTATATGTCAAGATGCCGAAAGAGATATATGGACGGACGTACGGAAGGAGCTGAGAAATAAAAAACGGTACGGGACGACAGCTGCTATAAGCTGGCTGCCGTTCCATACCGTTTTGTCGTTTTATACGTTATATACTTTTATTCCATGACGCCGATTTCGTCGGGGACGATGAAATCCGCTTCGGTGCAGGCCTTGATGTCGTCTACGGTGTAGCCTGCGGCCAGTTCCCGCAGGACTAAGCCTTCCGGCGTGACTTCAAAGTAGCACCGTTCGGTGACGATGTCGGTGACGCATTTCGCGCCCGTCAGGGGCAAGGTGCATTTTTTCAGGATCTTCGATTTGCCGCTCTTTTCGCAGTGGTCCGTCGCTACGATGATCTTCTTGACGCCGGCGCACAGGTCCATGGCGCCGCCCATGCCGGGAACGAGCTTGCCCGGGATAGTCCAGTTGGCCAGGTTGCCTTCCTGGTCGACCTGCAGGGTGCCCAGTACGGTAGCGTCGATGTGTCCGCCGCGGATGAAGGCGAAGGACATTTCATGGTCGTATACGCTGCCGCCGGTGATGATGGAGGCCGGCTGGCCGCCTGCGTCGATGACGTCGATGTCGACGCTGTCCCAGGGCGGCGTCGCGCCGCTGCCGACGGTGCCGATTTCCGCTTCCAGCCAGAGGTTGACGCCTTCAGGCAGATAGTTGACGCACAAGAGAGGAACGCCGATGCCCAGATTGACAAAGTCGCCGTTTTTGAAGAATTTAGCGCACCGCGATGCGATGAGCGCCCGTCCAGTTAATGCCGCCATTATTTTCCGCCTCCTTCCGCAGCCTTAGCCTTTGCTTCGGCCTTGGCCTTCGCCCGCTGCCACATGGGGCACATCGGCCGTTTTTCGCCGGTCCGCACGTATACCATGTCGACGATGGGAGCCGGCACGTCGATTTCTTCGGGTCCCAGTTCGCCGACCTCAACCAGCTCTTCGACTTCGGCGATGACGAAATCCGCCGCCAGGGCGATGGTGCTGTTCGTCGCCCGCGAGTTCAGGCGGAAGGAAATGTTGCCGGCCTTGTCGGCCTTCGTCGCCTTGACCAGGGCGACGTCAGCCCGCAGGGGCAGCTCCAGGAGATAGTCCTTGCCGTTGATGGTCAATACCTGCTTGCCTTCAGCCACTTCCGTGCCGAGGCCCGTCGGGGTCAGGCAGCCGCCGAGGCCTGCGCCGCCGCAGCGGATGCGTTCGGCCCAGGTGCCCTGGGGGCTGAATTCGACGTCCAGCTCGCCGGCCAGCATCTGGTCCTTCGCTACGGGATTCAGGCCGATATGGGTCGTAATAATGCTCTTGACCCGTTTGGCTACGATCAGCTTGCCGACGCCTTGGTCGGGCATGCCGGCTGAAACGGCGATGGCGTGGATGTCCGTAACGCCCTTTTCCAGCATGCCGTCGATGATTTCATCGGCGGCGAATTCGCCGTGCCAGTCGCCGAACATAATCGTCTGGCCGTCGTGAATCTTGCTCAGCGCTTCTTCTTTGGTCACTACTTTGTTTGCAAACACAAAATGACCTCCTTTCCTCCTATAACACTGCGTCTATACGCTTATTTCCCTTGGAATATGGCTTTGCGTTTTTCCATAAAGGCCTTGCAGCCTTCCTGGAAGTCCATGGACGCCGAGCATTCGCGCTGCGTCGGCACTTCCGTTTCGTCGAGCCATTTCTTGTAGTCGACATACATGGCGTCGTATATCTGCTTTTTGATGTTCTTGTACGACAGGAGCGGTCCTGCGGCGATCTTCTTGGCAAAGGCCATGGTCACGCTGTCCAGCTCTTCCACCGTCGTGACCTTATAGGCCAGGCCCAGGGCTTTGGCTTCTTCCGCGCCGACGGGGCGGCCCGTAGCGGCCAGTTCCATCGTGCGGTTCGGGCCGATGAGGCGGGTCAGGAGATACGTCGCGCCCGTGTCGGGAACGAGGCCCAGGTTGACGAAGGCCAGGATGAATTTCGCGTTGTCGGCGCAGATCATGAAGTCGCCGCCGATGGCCAGGCTCACGCCGGCTCCGGCCGCCGCGCCGCTGACCGAGGTGATGACGATCTTGCTCATCTTCTTCAAGCCGTCGGCGACGCTGCCGACCTTGCTGATCAGGCCGTCCATGTTGACTTCGCCGCCGGCCTGGATGAGTTTGTAGAAATAGCCGATGTCGCCGCCGGCGGAGAAGGCCTTTTCCGCCCCTTTAATGACCAGGACGCGCACGTCCGGGTCGTGTTCCGCCTTGTCGACGACGTACATGAGCTCGTCGGCCATCTGCTCGTCAATGGCGTTGAGGTTCTTCATGTAATTCATCGTAACGACGGCGATGCCGTCTTCTACCGTGTAAATCAACTTCTGCAATTCCATACCAGTTCCTCCTTTACAGGTCTTCTCTATCACCAAAACTGCCTTGGGCAGCCTTTAGTCGGGGGAATATAAAAATTAACCGTTTATACGAAGGGCGGGCCATGCTCCTGTCTGCGGCGCGGCAAACCTTCTTACTGACGCCTGTTGCGGCGTCCCTGCTGGTTTCTCTATATTCAATTTCCATGTACACGTTCGGGTTCTTATAAGTAAATAATATATGGATTATGCTAAATTGTCAATAATGAGTCGTTTTAGAATGGACATTAGTTCTATATTTCATGGATTTGCCATGCAAATAGAGGCGGTACCCGAACTGTACGATATCAAAACTGCAAGAAAGCCCTGCACCGTCTCGTCCGTGCAGGGCTTTGTACATGGAGTATATGAAATTGCGCGGCCTATCGCTTGTTGCTTCGCCGCCAGATGCGCTGCTTTTCTGCGGCCTTGATCAGGGCGTCGCGGAAATCGGGATGGGCGATGCTGATAAGGGCCTCGGCCCGCTGCCACGTCGCCAGGCCCGACAGGTTGACGGCGCCGTATTCCGTCGCCACGTAAGGCGTCTGGGTCCGCGGCGTCGTGATGATGTCGCCGTCCGTAAATTTCGGCAGGATGTTGGAGCGGCCGACGCCGTAGGCGTCAAAGTACATAGAGGGCATGGCCAGGAAGGCCTTGCCGTGGGAGGCCATGTAGGTGCCCGTCACGAAGTCCAGCTGACCGCCGGTGCCGCTGATCTGCCGCGTCCCGACCGATTCGGCGCAGACCTGGCCGTACAAATCGACGGCGATGCAGCTGTTGATGGAGATGAAGTCGTCGAGCTGGCGGATGGTCTCGGCGGCGTTGACGTAGTACATCGGCGCCGACAGGATGCCTTGATTGCAATGGAGGAACTCGTACAGCTCCTTCGAGCCCAGGCAGACGGAAAACACGCCCTTTCCCCGCTGGAGGGGCTTCTTTTTATTAGTAATTTTTCCCGACTGATAGAGCTTTAAATAGCCGTCGCTCATGATTTCGGCATGCATGCCTAAGTCTTTCAGATCCGATTCGGCGATGAGCTCGCCTAAGGCGTTGGGCATGCCGCCAATGCCCAGCTGCAGGGTCATGCCGTCGTGGAGATAGGGAAAAATCTGGGCGGCTATCTTCTTGTCCATTTCACTGGCCGGCCGCCCTGGCATGGCGCTGATCGGCTCGTCGCTTTCGACGACCCAGTCCACGTCGGAAATATGGATATGGTCGTTGGCTACGCCGTACACGACGGGCATGTCCCGATTGACTTCCAGAATGATGTGGTCCGCCGCGTCGAGGACCTCCTGCTGGCAGCAGTTCGTCAGGCCGAAAGAAAAATTCCCCTGCCGGTCCATAGGGGCCACCGTGATCATGGCTACGTTGACCGGGGCGAATCCCCTCTCGTAGTAGGAACCGCAGTTGCGGAACAGCATGGGCTGATGGTAGGCCCGGCCTTGGTCTAAATACTTCCGGTCGATGGCCGAGCAATGCCATACATTATACGAAAAGACCTCATTGTCCGGGTCCTGCTCCAAGACCTGCACCGGCCGGCAGGTCACGCTGCCCCGTACATTTACGTTCTTCAATTCGTCCCGCCGCCCTGCCAGGGCCTTGTCCAAGGCCGCCGGGAAGGAGCAGCAATGGCTGTAATCTACCCAGTCGCCGTCTTTGACAATCTGCACGGCCTGCTCCGGACTGCGGAGCTTGGCCTGATACTCGCGGTATACGTCCATAGTATCACCTCGTATATAGCCAATTTTTAGGAAAACAGTTCACGTCGGTATGTATGTGTTTATTATATACGAATTAACATAAAAAGTCATGGCAAAAGAGCCTTCTGCGGAGCTGAAATACCGTCCTGCCCGTGAAACCTCCTATGGGAAGCTGACAGCACGGCGTGAGAGCTGAGGGCGAAAATCCCTTGTGCGGCTGAACCGATACGGGCAAGGACTATCGATGGTATTGACAAGCTGCGGCATAAAGCCTATACTAATCACATCAAAATAATTTGATGTGAGGTAACGCTATGAAAACGGAATACCAAGAACAAGCGAAAGTCTTTAAGGCACTATGTGATCCTAAGCGCCTGGCTATTCTGGAGCAGCTGCGGGGCGGCGAAAAATGCGCCTGCGTGCTGCAGGAGCCGTTGGATTTGACCCAGTCGGGCTTATCGTACCATATGAAGATCCTTTGCGATTCCGGCATCGTAGTCAGCCGGCAGGAAGGAAAATGGACGCACTACCGGTTGAGCTCTTCCGGCAGAGACCGGGCCGTGCAATTACTGAAAAAGCTCACGACGCCTACTATTGAACAAGAAACGCCCGTTCCTCCGTGCAGATAGAAAAGACATCGGACTCTGGACGGCGTTTCTTTTAACCCAACACATCAAAAAATATTGATGTATTATGGAAATAGAAAGGAAGCGGTTGACATGCATATCTGGGAATTTATTCAATATCAGCTGCTCGGCATGAAATGGCTTGAGCACCTGGTCGGGACGGGGCTATCGTCGCTCGGCCTGGACCTGAACGGACGTATAGGAGGCAGTATCCATTTTTTTGTATATGACGCATTGAAAATCACGCTGTTGCTTTGCCTGTTGATTTTTATGATTTCGTACGTTCAAAGCTACTTTCCGCCAGAACGGAGCAAACGCATTTTAAGTCGTTTTCATGGATTTTCAGCCCATATCCTTTCGGCCCTGCTGGGAACCGTCACTCCCTTTTGCTCCTGCTCGTCGATTCCCTTGTTTATCGGCTTTACAAGGGCAGGACTGCCGCTGGGCGTCACATTTTCCTTTTTAATTTCCTCTCCCATGGTCGATTTAGGAAGCTTGGTGCTGCTCATGAGTATTTTCGGCGCCCAGGTAGCCATTATCTATGTGGCCCTCGGTCTTGTCATTGCCGTCACCGGCGGCGCTATTATCGGACAGCTGGGTATGGAAAAACATGTAGAACCTTTTGTCCGCGCAGCGGACAGCGCCGATATAGATGAGCCGGTTCCGACAAGGCGAGAACGTCTGACGTACGCAAAGGAGCAAACGCTGGACACGTTCAAAAAGGTCTTTCCGTATATTCTGGCAGGCGTCGGCATCGGCGCAGTCATTCACAACTGGATTCCTGAAAGCTGGATAGAAACAGCTCTTGGCAGGGACAACCCCTTTGGCGTTCTTGCGGCAACGATTGTGGGCATTCCTATGTATGCCGATATTTTCGGGACCATCCCTGTAGCGGAGGCCTTATTTGCCAAAGGCGCGCAGCTTGGAACGGTCCTGTCCTTCATGATGGCCGTTACGACCTTATCCCTGCCTTCACTCATTATGCTCCGCAAGGCCGTTAAGCCGGCGCTGTTGGCCCTGTTTATCGGCGTTTGCGCAGCCGGTATTATCCTCGTCGGCTGCGTATTTAACGCATTTCAATATATGTTGATAAAAGGAGTGTGGTAAGTATGAATTTATTTAACAAGAAAAAAGAAACCTCAAAAAACGACGGTAGCGAAGCCAGCTGCTTGCCGAAAATCGGAGGGCAAGGCACCGGCGGATCTGTCCGAATCAAAATATTAGGCTCGGGCTGCGCTAAGTGCCATGCACTGGAAAAATCTGTCCGCGCCGCTTTGGAAGAACTGCACCTGGAGGCGGCAATCGACGACGTGACGGATTTTTCACAAATTGCCGCCTACGGCGTCATGACTACTCCTGCCCTCGTCGTAGACAACGTCGTCGTATCGTATGGGAAGGTATTAAAAACAGAAGAAGCCAAAGGGCTTATTGCGGCGGCCCGAAAAAAATCGGAATAACATTTAAAGGCAGCGTGTCATGGATTTCTGGCAGGCTGCCTTTTATCTCTATAAAGTATAGTTTCCCCATATGCAAACCAGCAGGGAGTCAATCCCTGCCGGTTTGCTGTTTTTTACCTTCTTATCTTGTCAGTAAAGCGTTTTTAGCTGTCAGCGTGCGCGGATGACACGAAGCCGTACATAAATCTGTATTTCGTCTAAAGGAAGGGCCTATTACAATACGTTGAATATCAAATAGGCTACGACGGTCATCGTGCCCAGGCAGGCTACCGTCGTCAGGAGGACCATGCTCAGGGCGTAGTCGCCGTGATTGCGGTTGGACTGAGCAAACATGGCCACGGCGGCCATCGTCGGCAGGGCCGCGATGAGCGTCGCCGCCTGGACCATTTCCAGATCGCCGCACAGGCTGCGGGCGATGAGGAAGAAGCCGACGGGAAAGAGCAGCATTTTCGTCGCAATGCCTGCGTACAGGTCCTTCGTCTTGGCTCCGACGCTCCAGTCCGTATAGTAGATGAGGCCGCCCAGATACAGGAGCGACAAGGGCGTCGCTGCTCGCCCGACTGTCAGCAGGGATGTTTCCAGCACGTTGGGAAGGCCTATGTCGGCCAGGATCAGGACGATAGCCAAGACGATGGCGCATAAGGCCGGATTAAAAAATTTTTTCAGCGAAAAGGCGGCCTTTTTTTCGCCCGGCGTCGTGAGGTACATGCCGTAGGTCCACAAGACGAGCTGGTCGATAATGCTGAACAAGGCGATGTACAGGCCGCCCCGTTCGGGGAAGGCTGCCGACAATAAGGGGATGCCGAGAAAGCCTACGTTGCCGTAAATCATCGTGGCCTGGTAAATGCGGCTGCGGTTGCCCCGGTGGCCCAGGAGACGAGCTACGACGGCCTGCAGGACGATGAGGCCGCCGTATATGCCGGCCGACAGCAGGATCATGGCGTAGCAGTCGAACAGAACCTGCCGCGTCGTGCCGTTCATGGCGTTGGCGAAGATGAGGATGGGCAGCAGGATGCCGATGATGACCTTGGACAATACGTCCAGCGAGGCCTGGGCCAGAATCCCCCGGCGGGCGGCAATGTATCCGCAGACCATCATGACGAGGAATTGGAACAGCTGGTTCGAAATGATATAGAATAAATCCATAGTATACCTACCTTTTTATACAGAATACAGGCTGAATATAAATTAGTATAATACGTCGGCTGCAAAGTATCTATACCGAGGCGAGGGTATCCGCCTGCCCGGCAATCGGCAGGGATTTTGCTGGATTTGCCGGGGCCTATGGGGCATAGATAAAAAAATACTCCCTGAGCGGGAGTATTTTTACTGGAGTAGGTTTCCTTATTTTTTCAGGATATTGACGACTTCCTGCGTTTCGTCTGTCGCGTTTTCGAAGCCGGCGATGATGGAGCCCTGAACGACGATGGCGTCTAAGCCCTTGTTCTTGCGGACCTGGTCGACGGCCTGTACGACGTCTTTTTCCATGGGAACGACCAGTTTATTTTCCAATTCGGCGATGTTCTGGTTCAGCTGTCTTGCCAGATCGCGTTTTTCCTGGTCCGTCTTCATGTTGGCAGCTTTTTTCGTAAATTCTGCGTCGGCTTTTTTGATGGCTTCCTGCATCTGAGCGCTGACTTTCGGATAATCTTTATGAGAAGAAATCAAGGTATCGAAGTTGACGTAACCGACGCCGGCCGCAAAGGCGGACGTAGCGGCCACTACGCTCATCATACCGATTACTGCGAGAGAAGCTATCTGCTTTTTCAATTTCATTCTAACAATCCTCCTGCGTTGAATAGATTTAACTTTATTTCGTTTTTTTATTATATCAGACTCATTGAAAAACTACAACGGGCCCCGCAAAACTGAGACAATTTTGTAACCTCAGGGATTACTTTTCTTCCTTCGGGCCCGCCGGTTCCTCGTCTTCGTCTTTGATGTAAATATATTTATCCTTTTTCATCTTGTCGATGATTTCCGGAGCCATGGCGATGAGCTTTTCAAAGGCCGAGGCCTGATAGCCGTCCTTTTTGATGGAAAACATTTCCACCCTGTCGCCCTTGATGACCAATACGGCCGCCGGTTCCAGCTTCGCGCCGCCGCCTCCGCCGGCGCGGCTGCCCTGACCGTCTGTTGAGCCGGAGCCGAAGCCGAAGGTGACGTCGACGAAGGGAATGATCGTCGCGCCGCCGATTTGGACGGCCTGTCCTACGACGGTTTCTACCTTGATCATTTCCCTGAAATTATTGAAGATCGTTTCCAGATTGTTTTTTATCGTGTTGTCCATGATGCTCTCCCCTTTTCGATGCATGCCAGCCGGCGATGAGACGGCGAACGGGACGGGACGCTATAAAGAGCGCCGAATACCACAGCAGCGCCGCCGGATACAGGGTCCCGCTGCCGCGTATCGTGCTGTCGTACCGTTCTTCCAGGTAGTCGAAGCGCAGGCCGCCGATGGCCTCTGGGACGACGGCGTACAGCGCGCCGGCAAGGATACCCGTTTCGTGAGGCTGCCCCAGTCCGACGACGCCGCGGATGTCCAGCGAGCGGACCCGCGAATGATGCAGGATGCGTCCCAGCCAGCAGAAGAAGGCTGCGGCGAAGTCCCTGTTGAAGACCAGGGGCTTCCAATGAAAGCCTGCCGTCTTCGGCGCGCCGCTGTCGTCTTCCTGTTTCAGCGATTCATAGGTCACGGCGCCGGCTGTCTCCGCCTGCTGCCGGACGGCCTCGGCGGCCTGGTCAGCCCCTTTTTTCGCTGTATCTTCCGATAGGTCCGGCGGCGGTCCGGCCTGCCGCTTCCAGCCTATGTATACCGACGAAACGGGCCGCTGACCCCAGGTATAATCCCAGGTGCCGGCCAGGGCCCGTCCGAACCAGCCGGCCCGGATACAGAGGCGGAACGGCCGGCCCGTGCGGATACTGACATGATAGGTAAAGGGTATGAACAGCACGGCCGCCGCGCATAATACGGCGGCTGCCGTTATGACGACGATGCCCATACGCGCTGCCCTCCCTTTCAGGCGGAAATTCCCGCCTGTACATAGTATTCGAGGCTAAGGGGGCAAAATCCTTTTATCGGTCAGGCCTTTTCTTGTTTATTGAAAATGCAGTCCACGTCTTCGGCGCCGAAGCAGCGGGAGCAGGAAATGCACGCCGAAGGCTCCGTGCTGCCTTCCCGCCACAGCTTGGGCAGGTCGGGCTGGCGCAGGAGGGGCCGGGACAGGGAGACGAAGGCGATGTCCGTATTTGCCAGGCAGCTTTCGATTTCGCCGACCTGGCGGAAGCCGCCGATGACGCCGACATCGGTCCGGCCCTTTAATTTCGCCGCAGCCTTTTCAGCGTAAGGGACGAAATACATGGGCTCCTTCGTGCGGCGGATAGCCCGGATGGGGCCCTTGCGCGGCAGGGACGACATGTTGCCGCCGCTCACTTCGATGGCGCTGACCTTGGCGTCGGCCAGCCATTCCATGACCTGCAGGCTTTCGTCGAAGGTCATGCCCCCCTCTTTCATGAAGTCTTCGCTGTTGATCTTTACCCATACGGGGTATTCCGGGCCGACGTGTTTGCGGATCGAGGCGATGCATTCCAAGAGGAAGCGGGCCCGGTTTTCCAGGCTGCCGCCGTATTCGTCTTCGCGGCGGTTGAAATAGGGCGATAAGAACTTGCTGGCCAAATAGCCGTGGGCGCTGTGGAACTGCACGCCGTCGAAGCCGGCTTCCTTGGCCCGCAGGGCAGCGCGGCCGGCGTCTTCTGTGAGGCGGGCGATTTCGTCCGTCGTCAGGGCGTGGGATTCCTGTTCGATTTTGCCTAATTTCTCCGTGACGCCGCTGGGGCTGACGATGATGCGCCCTTCCCCTTCGGGCATCATGATGGACGAGCCCATGACGACGATCTGGGCGACGATCTTGCCGCCGCGGCCGTGGACGCGCCGTACCATGTCCGCCAGCGGGGCGACGCAGCTGTCGTCGTCGATGCGGATTTGGCGGTGCTGCCGCGGTTCCAGCGTGCTGACGGCCATCATTCCCGTAATCATGACGCCGACGCCGCCGTCGGCGAGGCGTTCGTACATCTGAGCTAATTTATCCGTAGGGTATCCCTGGGCGTCGGCCATCCCTTCAAAGGTAGCCGAGCGGACGATGGGACACGCCGCGTCAATACCGCCGATACGGCATCTATCAAATAACATGGGCAATCTCTCCTTGGTAATCAAAAAAGGTTTTAAGTTTTATTCATCATTATAAACTAAATCTCCGCAAAAATCTAATCTTTTTCTATGTGTGAATAATATGTATTGCGAATTGTCATGATGAATTGAGGCGATGTGACTACCTTGGAGGGGATTGGATGGGATAAAGGCGTGAAAAAGCCTCCGGCATAGAGGGTCGGAGGCGGCGTATGGTCAGGTCAGCAGATCTTGTTGCCGTTGGCCGTCATTTTAAAGCGCAGGCCCAGCCGTTCGGCGGCGCGCTTGCACATGAGCATGCGCTGCAGGAAGATTTCAAAATAGTCCATCATGGAGCAGATCGTTTCATCCAGCTCGATTTCCAGGGTAATGACTTTCTTGGACGGGTCTATTTTCAGCTTGGACGAAATGGCGGCGTAGTTGACCTGGTCGTGCTTGTCGAAGGTTTCCCGGACCTGATTGCGGACGCGGTTGCGGCGCACGTCGGTCTTGTCGGCCAGGATCAGGGCCGCCGATACGGGGTCTACGGCCGTGCCGCTGCCCTCGTCGTGCTGGCCGATGGCCGTGATGATGACGGCGATGTCCTCAGGCGGCGCGCCCCAATGGCGGAGGAACTGGAAGGCCATGAGGGCTCCCGTGTGGGCGTGGTCGACGCGGTTGATGCAGTTGCCCAGGTCGTGCATGTAGCCGGCGATGCGGGCCAGCTCGACGGTGTGCTCGTCGTAGCCGAGCTTTTTCAGGATTTTGCCGGCCGTGACGGCGACCTTGGCGGCGTGGCGGCGCGAATGCTCCGTGTAGCCCAGGACGCCGAGCACTTCGTTGCCCTGTTCGAGGTAGATGTTCAGTTCTTTGGCGTTCATTACGTTTTCATAGGTGAATTTTTTCATAGTCGTGCTGTGCAGGGAAGGCCTTGGCTCCGCCTGTGCGGCGCGCCTTCCCTTATCCTTTCCTTATATTTACAGGCGCTGAACGGCGTCTAAGGCCAGTTCGGAGCGCTCGCATTCGTCGGCCGTCATGGTGATCTGAAAGCACAGGGGGCTGCCCTTCATCTTTTCCGAGGCGTAGCTCAGGCCGTTGGTCCGCTCGTCCAAAAAGGGCTTGTCGATCTGGTTCGGGTCGCCCAGCAGGATGATCTTCGTCCCCTTGCCGGCCCGGGTGATGATGCTCTTGGCCTGGTTGGGCGTCATGTTCTGGGCCTCGTCGATGATGAGGTAGGTCTTGACGAAGGAGCGGCCGCGGATGAAATTGAGGGCCTCTGTCTGGATGACGTGGCGGTCGAAGAGCTCGTCGATTTTGTCCTTCAGCTCCAATTCGTTTTCATAGCGCTCTTCCTCGCTGGCGTCGATGAGCTGCTCCAGGTTGTCGATGATGGGCCGCATGAGGGGTGATATTTTTTCCTGCTCGTCGCCGGGCAGAAAGCCGATGTCCGAGTCGAACTGGGCGTTGGGACGGCAGACGAGGATGCGCCGGTACTCGCCGGTCGGGCGGTTGACGATTTTCTCCAGTCCGACAGCCAGGGCGTAGAAGGTCTTGGCCGTGCCGGCCTGGCCCTTGACGATGACCAGGGGCGCTTCGTCGGCCGGCTTCATGAGGGCTTCCTGGAGGAAATACTGGCCCGAGTTGCGGGGCTTGACGCCGTAGGGCTGGCTCTTTTTGTATTCCAGGGGGACGATCTTTTTGCCCTTGACCCGGCCTAAGTGGGTTTTGCGCAGGGACTGGTCGGCCTTTAAGATGACGAACTGGTTTTCCGTCAGGTCCGGGCGGCTCGTGTTCCCTTCGGCGTCGGACAGGTAGACGTCCTTCGTCGGGACGCCCTTCTTTTTGAAATCCTTGAACTTGTCCTCCGGCACGTAGCACTGGAGGCGGCCCGTGTACTGATCCTCCTCGGGGATGACCTGCTCGGTGCTGAAATCTTCGGCTTCGATGCCGAGGATCTGGGCCTTCAGGCGCAGGACGAGATCCTTGGTGACGAGGATAGGCCCTTCTTCCTTCAGGCCTTGGCAGACCTTGAGGATGCGGTTGTCCGCCTTGTCGTCGGGCAAGGCCGCCGGCAGCTCGACATCGGAGCAGTTGGCCTCGACGCGCAGCGTCCCTCCTGTGGGCAAGGCCACGCCGCCCAGCAGGTCGCCCTGGAGGCGCAGCTTTTCCAAAAAGCGGATAGCCCGCCGGGCGTTGGCTCCCCGCTCGCCGTCGGCCTTTTTCAGGCCGTCCAGCTCTTCCAGGACGACCAGCGGAAGGACGAGGCGGTTCTCTTCAAAGCATTGAAGGGCGTACGGCGCCTGGATGAGTACGTTCGTGTCGATTACGTATGTTTTTGCCATGAAAATCCCTGCCTTTATTCTGTTTTACTGCAATTTTTTCCATGTATACCCTATCATAGCAAGGTAATTTCGGGGTTTTCTACCGCAATACTGTAAAAACTATGCAAAAAATGGAAGCCATGCCAAATTCTCCCGGCCTTTTGTATATATTTTTCGCAAGAGAATAGGAATTCAGCCCGTTTTCGTGTATAATATAAGTGTTTGTTAATTTGAAAGTTAGTGAAGGGATGTTGAATATATGGCTACAGCAATGGTAATAGGCACCCAGTGGGGTGATGAAGGTAAAGGTAAAATCGTAGATTATTTGGCGCAGAAAGCGGACGTTGTCATCCGTTCCCAAGGCGGCAACAACGCAGGCCATACGGTCGTCGTCGACGATAAATCCTTTGCGCTCCGTCTTTTGCCGTCGGGCATCTTGTTTGCCGATAAGACCTGCATCATCGGCAGCGGCGTCGTCGTCAATCCGGCCGTCCTCCTGGAAGAAATCGAAGGCATGACGTCCAAGGGCGTGCAGATCAGCAAGCTGGAAATCTCCACGCGGGCCCACGTCATCATGCCTTACCATATCCGCATCGATGAAGAAGACGAAAAGCTCAAGGGCGACGCCAAGATCGGCACGACGAAAAACGGCATCGGTCCCTGCTATGCAGATAAAGTAAACCGCGTCGGCATCCGCATCGGCGACTTGATGGACGAAAAGGTCTTCGCCGAAAAGCTGCGCGTCAACTTGGAATTGAAGAACCGCTTATTTGAGAAATACTACGGCTGCGAAGGCTTCGATTACGATACGATGCTCAAGGAATATTTGGGCTACGCCGACCAGATCCGCCAGTACGTCAAGGATACGAACTACTCGGCCAACCTGTACGTCAAGGAAGGCAAGAAGGTCCTCTTTGAAGGCGCCCAGGCGGCCATGCTCGACCTCGACCACGGCACGTATCCCTTCGTCACCAGCTCCAACCCGACGGCCGGCGGCGCCTGCACCGGCTCCGGCGTCGGCCCCCGCCGCATGGAAAACATCGTCGGCGTCGTCAAAGCCTACACGACCCGCGTCGGCGCAGGCCCCTTCCCGGCGGAACAGAACAACGAAATCGGCGAATACCTCCGCAACACGGGCCATGAATTCGGCACCGTTACGGGCCGTCCCCGCCGCTGCGGCTGGCTCGATACGGCTGTCGTCAAATACGCGGCTATGCTGAACAGCCTCGACTACCTGGCTATCACCCGTCTGGATATCCTCGACGACCTCGACACGATCAAGATCTGCACGGGCTACAAATACCAGGGCGAGCTGCTCAAAGAATACCCGGCCAGCCTTGACGTATTGGAACAGGTCGAACCGGTATACGAAGAAATGCCCGGCTGGAAATGCCACATTTCGGACTGCAAGACCTATGAAGAACTGCCTGAAGCGGCCCGCAAGTACGTGGAACGCATCAGCGAACTGACGGAAGTGCCCCTGGGCATCGTCTCCGTCGGTCCGAACCGCAGCCAGACCATCATCTTGCACGACATCTTCTAAGAGATTTTTGGATTTTCACCATAACAATACAACATGAGGAAAAGCCGGCCTATATGGGGGCCGGCTTTTTCCTTTGTCTGGCGCGGCATAGAAAATTTTTTTGTCCCATGATACAATAATTTTACTTAACTTCTTGCCAGTTTTACACTGGTTGAACAGATATTTATATTGCCCGTATAAATACCGGGCATATCTGCTGCACCGTATATATAATGCTGATGCTCTATCAAACCCAAAGGGGCTGTTTGCCAGGCCGGGAGAAATGGAGGTGAGTAGTTTGAATATTGGCACTATCCGGAATGAGACGAATTTAGAAGCCGTATTTTATCATGACAAGTGTGATGCCTATGATTATTTGATTTCCATTGCCTGCGGTGCTGCCGCAGGGCTGGTAGATATTTTTTTAGTGGGATCACCGGCTGATAGTAAACTTCTGCATTGGACAGATGCACAGGTCGATAAGACGGTAATGTTGTTTGCGAAAACCTGCGGCTGGTCGCCGAGGGAGGGAAAAGAAAATAGCGCTGCCAGCGCGATTGGGTTTTTAGAAAAGAAGTTTCCCGTAAACTATGATCAGCGTCATTCTGGAGATGTAGGCGGACTATTTCCGATGTCTGCAAAGAATCATCACATGAAGTCGTTAGCCCACTCTCCAGATATTATTGGATTGTTTTTCTCTGTTTTAAATCAGTTTACCTCCACGTCCTCTTTTCTGCATAATGGACAGCTAATTACCATTCAGACTGAGACGTATGAGCTGCAGGGGCATGATTTTATATCAAAGCTCTTTTGCGGTACAGCAAATTGGTTTGGTCACATTATGTCTGATGTGGCTGGCAGTTCTGGTGCCGTTGGCCGAGGAAGCGGCGTGGTTATTCCCTTTTATGAATTGTTCCAATTATGTGATTTCGGCAGCTTTCCAGTCGGTCAACACCGCAATACATTGGCGACAGTGGCTACTAAGGTATTTCAAGAAGGCTATGATGCAAGATTTGGTCTTACCATGGCTATTCCTGTGGTTCTCTGTGATTTGTCCATAAAGCTGATTTGGGCAATCAAACGGTATTTCTATTATAAGCGGCCGCTGCGTGAGTGCATCCCCTCTAAGAGACATGACGATCTCAGAATCATGCTTATTATTGGAAACGGCATGTTGTGCCTAATGGACGGAGCAGATGCGGCCATTCGGTCTGGAGGTAATTGTGTCAATTTCTTTCTGCGATTAAATATCGTGGCATGGTATCGCCTGCTTTTTCTAGTATTTAGAGAGGTTTGCATCCGCTTGGGAATTAGTTTCCCGCTGCAGAAACAGCTGGACGCCTATATCAGAATCAACGAGGCGTTGGCTTTGTATTTGGAGCAGCTTGAGGAACTGGATGCTGAGCTGTTCAGGAAGGAAACGGAGCAATATAACCAGCTGCTTGTTATGATGGAAGCGGCTGATACTGAAGACGATCTGAACATCTTGCTGAGAAACGAATACAAGTCGCTTGGTTTAGCGTTGCCGTACAGCGGAGATTTTGATGACTTTATGAATGATGCTTCTTCTTCATTGGAGTTTACGTGATGTTTGTATGCGATGCATGTGGTCAGTGCTGCAGAAACCTGCACCGATCCCCGATTTACAGGGCGCTGCATAATGGCGATGGTGTTTGCAGATTTCTGAGGGGAAATATGTGCTCCATATACGAAACAAGACCTCTTATATGCCGGGTAGATGAGAGTTACGAGGCTTTTTTCAAGGAGCAAATGAGCTATGAAGCATATATACAGCTCAATTATGCATGTTGTAAATTATTAAAATCAGAAGCGGAGGGATAAGGTATGCCATTACCACTTTGGTTAATTCCATTAGCCGTAAAAGGTGCGGCAGTGGTTGCTGGTGCTGCCGGAGCAGCTGCAGCTGCGCATGGTGTCAAGAAAATGAAGGACGCAAATGACACTATGGAGTCTGCTAAAAATCAGCACGAAAAAAACATGAAAAAATTCGAGAAAGAGAACGAGATTACTGCTGAGGCTATGGATGCGCTTGGGAAGTTGGAGCTGGAAATTCTCCATAGCTTCAGCGAGTTTTCCGATGTATTTGAGCAGATTAAGAATCGGCCGGTTTTCGGCGCTTATTCGAAGAATGGCGTCAAGCTTCCGAAGTACGATGGAGAGAAAATCAAGGAAGTTTCTGTGGGCGCAGGTGTTTTGCTTGGAGGCCTTGGCGGCGCTGGATTAGGCGCCGCAGGCGGCTTTGCTGCTGCCGGGGCGACTACGGCGGCTGTGATGGCTTTAGGGACGGCCTCTACGGGGACGGCCATTGCATCGCTGAGCGGGGCTGCTGCAACCAATGCTACGCTGGCCTTGCTGGGCGGGGGGACTCTCGCCGCTGGCGGCGGCGGAATGGCCGCTGGTGCCGCAGCCTTAAGCGCGGCTACGCTGGGCGTTGGCTTGCTGGTTGGAGGGATTATTTTCAGCTTTACAGGCAGCCAATTATCAGATAAAGCCGATAAAGCCTGGGAACAGATGAAAAAAGCTGAGGAGAAAATCAACGCCATTTGCATGTATTTGGCGGACATACGTACGACTTCGAATGCATATTACGACACGCTGGCAAGGGTAAACGATATTTATCAGGGACACCTTGACGACCTGAAGAGAATAGTTGTGGTTCTTGGCCATAGGGATTGGAAGACGTTTACTCCAGAAGAAAAGATAATTACCGAGAATACCGTTCTTCTTGTAGGCTTACTTTATAGTATGTGTAAAGTTGAACTGGTTATTAAAAGTGATGATGAAAACGATATTAATACAATCAATAAGACAGCCGTAGAACAGTCTATCCAAAAGGCAAATCGTGTGCTGGAAGATACGTTTTGAAGGTAGTCCCGGAAGAATGGAACCCGAAGGGGTTCATCATAGAGGCTGCTCTATTTTCTCCGTATCCTCAGCCTAAGGGAGCGTGATGCAGGAACCAGCATGGTATCGTGCGACCTGTGAGGCGAAGCGGCCCGGACAGTGAAATGTCCGGGCCGTTTTGTACGTCTGGCGGCGCACGTTTTTCAGGGGCCAGCGCGCTTATCATCTGCCATTTTAAGCGTCTTGGCTTTAACTGGGGAGAGAACGGATGCTTTCAATGGGTGGTTCTATTACGGAATGCGTATGCACATAGGGACCCCATGCAACCAATCTGGAGCTAAGGGGCCGCGCGTACAGCTGTCAGAAGTGCTGGCAGACCGGTGCTGCAGGCTGGAAGGTGCCGTCAAGGGACTGGCTTCCGATACCTGCAGCGGCCATACATACGGCCATGACAAAAAGACTGATAAACTGCAGCTGTGAGCCGCTGTTTATCAGTCTGAGCATGTCGAACTATTAAAAGCTTCGTATACGGGCGCCGTGCCGTGAGAGAGGTTGACTGCTCTCTGCCCTTCCTCTGACGATATGCTGCCGCAGATACGTCAGCAGCTGCCGCAGCATCCCGACATGGAGCAGCTCGAGCAGGAGCCGCCGCAGCCTTCTTCCGTCGGGACGAGGCCGAACAGGGCCGTCAGGGTTTTGCGGGGGCTGAGCATGCCGCCGGCCGTGACGGCCAGGCCGATTTGCCCGCCTCCTGCGGCGTTGGCCAAGTCCATTTGCTGGCCGATGGGCCAGTCGGCCGTGCCGGGGCTGACGCGCCAGAGGATTTTATATCCCTTGGGTTCGCAGATTTCGTTGATGTGATGGGTCAGCTGGTCCAGGAGCTGTCCCGTGGCGACGGCTGCCGCCGAGTCGAGGACGATGCCGCCGGCGACGTCCTGGTTGAGGAAGCGCTTGTCGATTTCTTCTTCTACAGCCGGGCCGATGGTGACGGCGGCCATGAGAAGGATGCGCGCCTGTTCCAAATACGGGACGATTTGCTCGCTTTTCAGCTTAAAGGGGGCGCTGCAGAGGATATGATGGGACGCGGCGTCGTAGTATCCCTGCTGGAAGACGCCCTTCGGCGCGGCCAGGCGCAGGGCCGTGGTGCAGGCTTCGCTGACGACGGCGTCGTCTGCATCCCCTTGTCCCCGCTGGGCGGCGTATTCTCTCACTTGCTCCATGTTGATGGAGGGTATGGTACCTTCGTATACTGGCATGATGGTTCCCTTTCTTTCGTGTAGTGTAGTCGTCTTCTGAACGATGTGTGACGATGGTCTTATTATACCATAAAAATTTGAGGCTGCTGATAATTTTGTGATGGGCCTTGTCATTTTCATGGCCAGTAATATACAATAAAAATGTGATATAACAACACTAAATACCGTATAAAAGTGTGATGAGGTGGGCCTATGGAACGATTGATATTGAATACACTGCTGAAATGGAAGAATTCCCCCTATCGCAAGCCGTTGATTTTGAAAGGCGTGCGCCAGGTCGGCAAGACCTGGATTCTGAAGGAATTCGGAAAACGCTGTTATGAAAACACGGCGTATTTCAACTTTGATGAACATGAAGAATATAAGCAGTTTTTTGAAACGACAAAGGATATAGACCGGATTTTGCAGAATCTGATGCTGGCAAGCGGCCAAAAGATCGTGCCGGAACAAACCCTGATCATTTTTGACGAGGTGCAGGACTGCCCCAAGGTCATGAACTCCATGAAGTATTTCTGTGAAAATGCGCCGCAGTATCACGTGGCCTGCGCCGGCTCCCTCTTGGGCATCGCTTTGGCAAAGCCCTCTTCGTTCCCCGTAGGCAAGGTCAACTTCATGCAGATTGACCCCATGACCTTTACGGAGTTCCTGCTGGCCAATGGGGATGAAAACCTGGCAGCATATCTGGAAACGGTGAATACCCTGGAGCCCATTCCCGACGCCTTTTTTAATCCTTTATACGAAAAGCTGAAAATGTATTATGTGACCGGCGGCATGCCCGAACCTGTCAAGATGTGGACTGAGGCGCGGGATGTGGAGGCCATGCAGGAGGCGTTGTCCGATATTCTGGGGGCCTATGAGCGAGACTTTGCCAAGCACCCCAACGTCAGCGAGTTTCCCAAGATTTCGATGATCTGGAAATCGATCCCGTCCCAGCTGGCGAGGGAAAATAAAAAGTTTCTCTATAAAGTAGTCAAAGAAGGGGCAAGAGCCCGCGAATATGAGGACGCCCTGCAGTGGCTGGTCGATGCCCGCCTGGTGCATAAGATTTACCGCAGTACCGCGCCGGGCCTGCCCGTGTCTGCTTACGATGATCTTTCAGCGTTTAAGATTTACCTGGCAGACGTGGGGCTGCTCCGCCGGCTGGCTCAGCTGGCGCCGACGGCCTTTGGCGAGGGAAATCGCTTGTTTACCGAGTTCAAGGGAGCGCTGACGGAGAACTTCGTACTGCAGACCTTGCTTACGCAATTTGAAGTCGTTCCGCGGTACTGGAGCCAGAACAATCCGCCTTACGAAGTAGATTTCTTAGTTCAGCGGGAGAACGACATATTTCCAATCGAAGTCAAATCCGAGGCAAACACAGCCAGCAAGAGCTTAAAGAAATTCAAGGAATTGTTCCCAAAGCAGGTGAAGCTCCGCGTCCGGTTTTCGCTGGATAATTTGAAGCTGGACGACGATATGCTGAACATTCCCCTGTTTATGGCCGACCAAACGGACCGGCTGATTGGGTTAGCGATGGAACAACGGAACCATACGTAAATCATTCTGCAACTTTACGTTATCATACCTCGCTGACCACTGGCTACGAGACATTGACTATGCTATACTATAATATAGACTTTAAAATGAAGTTGACTTTATATACAGGGAATGAGGTGGGTGTGTTGGCGCATATCATCGCCATAACGAACCAGAAAGGCGGTGTCGGCAAGACGACGACGGCCGTCAATGTAAGCGCTTGTCTGGCCGAAAGCGGCAAGAGGACGCTCCTCGTCGATTTGGACCCGCAGGGCAACGCGACAAGCGGCTTGGGCGTCGACAAGGCGAGCTTGGAAACGAATCTGTACGACTGCCTGATCGAAGGAAGGCCGATGGGAGACGTCGTGCAGCCGACAATGATAAAGAAATTATCCCTCGTACCGGCCACGATGGACGTCGCCGGCGCGGCGGTGGAGCTGGTCACGATGGAAGACCGCGAGTATATTTTGAAGAAGGCCTTGCAGGCTTACCTGGGGCAGGTGAAGAAGTCCTACGACTACGTCGTCATCGACTGCCCTCCTTCGCTGGGGCTGCTGACGCTCAACGCCCTGGCGGCGGCTGATTTCGTCCTCATTCCCGTGCAGTGCGAATTTTACGCGCTGGAAGGGCTGGCCCAGCTCATGCAGACCGTGGACATGGTGCGGGACAATCTGAATTCCCGCCTGCAGCTCCTGGGACTGCTCATGACGATGTACGACGGCCGGACGAATTTGTCCATCCAGGTGACGGAGGAAGTGAAGAAATACTTCAGCGGCAAGGTGTTCCACACGATTATTCCGCGCAACGTCCGCCTAGGCGAAGCGCCGAGCCACGGCGAGCCCATTACGATATACGATCCCCATTCGCGGGGCGCCGAGGTGTATACGAAATTAGCGAAAGAGGTGATACGCCGTGTCGGCTAAGAAGATGGGACTGGGCAAGAACCAGCCCTTAGGCCGGGGCCTGCAGGCCCTGGGGCTGAAGGAGCATCCGGAGCCTCACGACGGCGCAGCCCTGGAAATCGACATCGACTTGATTTCCCCAAACCCGAAGCAGCCCCGCCGGGCCTTTTCCGACGAGGCGCTCCAGTCGCTGGCCGAGTCCATTCGGCAGTACGGCCTGATCCAGCCCGTCGTCGTCCAGAAAAAGGGCGGCGCCTACGAGCTGATTGCCGGCGAGCGGCGGCTGCGGGCGGCGAAGCTCTGCGGTTTGACGAAGATTCCCGCCGTCGTGCGGGACTGCGCGCCTCAGGCGTCGGCAGAGCTGGCCCTCATTGAAAATTTGCAGCGGGAAGATTTGGACCCTGTAGAAGAAGCGTCGGCGTACCGCGCCCTGATTCAGGAATTCGGCCTGACCCAGGAGCAGGCGGCGGAAAAGGTCGGCCGGAGCCGGGTCCACGTGTCCAATATGATGCGCCTTCTCCAGCTGCCGGAGGAAATCCAGCAGTATTTAATCGACGGCGTCCTGTCTATCGGACAGGCCCGCCCCCTGCTGCAGCTGAAGGCCCGGCAGGCCCAGCTGGAAGCGGCGGCCCGCATCATCGACCAGGAGCTGTCGGCCCGTCAGGTCGAAGCCATGGTCCGGGCCATGCTCCGGGAAGAGCCGCCGAAGGACGCGCCGGAGCCCGACGCCTATCTGGAATCCATGCAGGACCGGATGAAGATGCATTTGGGTACCAATGTAGCCATCCGTCTGGGCCGGAACAAGAAGAAGGGGAAAATCGAGATTTCCTTTGCCTCAGAAGAAGAATTTGAACGATTGCTGGCTATTTTGACTGATGAGCCGGAAGACGGGGATTCCTTCTCCCCTTCCTCTTTCCGCGTGTGATCGGCAAAAACAGGCCTGTTTACGAAAGTCATTGACCTGTCAGGAGGAACGACATGCTTTACGGATTGGACGCGCAGCTCGCGTACACGATAGGGGCCGGCATCGCCGGGCTCGTGCTGGTGTTGCTGCTGGCGTATATTGTCATATTGAACCGGCGCATCAAGGCGCTGGAAGAAAAATACACCTTTTTTATGAAGGATGAAACGGGGAAAAGCGTCGAAGCCAAGCTGCGCGAGGACGTGGCGGAGCTCCACGGCTTGCAGGACACGCTGGACCGGATTCACGAGACTCAGAAGGATATCCTGGCCGTGCAGAACCACTGCTTCCGTAAAATCGGCTTCGTGCGGTACAACGCCTTCGACAACATCGGCAACAACCTGAGCTTCGCCTGCACCGTCCTGGACGGCAAGGACGACGGCTTCTGCCTGTCGAGCGTATACGGCCGCAGCGAGTCGCGCATCTTTGCCAAGCCCATCGTCGAGGGAAAATGCCTGTACGGCATGAGCGAAGAGGAAAAGGAAAGCCTGGACCAGGCCCTGCACTATCACGGCGACGTGCAGCCGGTCCGGAAGGATTAGGATAACAGGCGCGGCAGCGCCGTATTGTAGGATTGAAGAAGGGATAGACCTTGAAATTACAGGAAATTATGACGGGGCTTAGGGCCCGTTGGCGTAATATGACGCAGTCCGCCGCCGACCTGGCCGGCGCCCTGCGCCGTTCCGGGACGGAGCCGGTCACCCTGTCGCCGCAGCAGTATCGGACGGCGCTGCGGGCGGCCATCGCCGGGGCCGTCGTCTTAGTCGCGGCTATCGGGTTCGGCCTGTACCAGTTTATTTCCCTGCAGCAGGCCCGGGCCCAGGAGGCGCTCCACGAGCAGCAGCTGCAGCTCATGCGGGAAAAGACGGCGTCGCTCCAGGAAAAAATGGATAAGATGGACGCCCTGGACCAGGAGCTCCGCCAGATGGTCAAGGGCGCAGGGACGGGCAGCAGCCCAAAAGGTGACGGTGGCACAGCGGGGGCGCAGAAGAAAGGGCCGGATCTTTCCTCTGCCGACTACAACGACCTGCTGCTGGCCACCGCCCGTCTGGAAACGAAAACGAACGCCCGCATTATCAGCTTCATTACGCTGAAAACCGTACTGAGCGATACGGCGGGGCTGCAGGTCCGGCAGATGCAGCAGGTATCAGCGCAATACGCATCGTCGACGACGCCGTCTATCTGGCCGGCGTACGGCACGATTACGTCTAACTTCGGCTACCGCGGCAATCCCATCGGCGGCGGCACGGGCTTCCACGAAGGCCTGGATATTGCCGTCGATTACGGCACGCCCGTCCAGGCGACGGCGGCCGGCGAGGTCACGGCGGCCGGCTGGGTAGACGGCTACGGAAACCTTGTCGAAGTCGATCACGGCAACGGCTTTGTCACGCGATATGGTCACAACTCCATGGTTCTCGTCGTAGTGGGACAAACGGTGCATACCGGCGACATCCTCGCCCTGGCCGGCAGCACGGGCCGCAGCACGGGGCCCCATGTCCATTATGAAGTCCGCGTACAAGGGACTCCGACCGACCCCTTGTTATTCTTGCCGTAAAGATGAGGGGACGCTGCCCGATATGGGGCGGCGCCGCCTCTTTTTTTGAAAGGCAGGTTGTTATGCAAAAACTCAAATATTATGGCAGCGTTATCTTGTTTTTTATCGTTGTCGGCGCGTTGGGCTTCGGCACGTCCTACGTCCAGCGGCCCCATAACGTCGTCATCGGCGTCAACCTGGCCCTCAGCGGCGAGGAAAAGGCCTACGGCGAAGCGACGGCCCGGGGCATCGGCATGGCCCGCGATAAGATCAACGCCGAAGGCGGCCTGCTGGACGAGGCCGTAGCGGTCGTCACCGTTGATAATCACGGCAGCGCCGGCGACGCCGAAGCGGCAGTGAAGCAGCTGACGAGCCGTCATGCCGTGGCGATGATCGGCCCGAATTTATCCCACTGCGCCCTGGCCGTCGTCCGCGACGCGACGGCGGCGAAGATGCCCGTTATCAGCCCGGCCGGCACGAATCCCGACATCACCGTCGACCATGGGACGGGCGAAGCCCACGAGTACATGTTCCGGGCGACCTTTATCGACTCCTATCAGGGGCGGGCCATGGCCGATTACGCCTTCGGCCAGCTGAAGGCCCGCACGGCTGCCGTCGTATACGACGAACGGCAGGCCTACTCCAAAGGGCTGGCGGCCTTTTTCAAGCAGTCCTTCTTAGCCGACGGCGGCCAGGTCCCGGTCTACGCCGACGTCTCGTCGGATGACGGCTTTGCGGCGGCCATAGCGGCCTTGAAGGCTTCGCCGTGCCAGGTCGTATACGCGCCCTTTTACGATGAAAAGGCCATGGAATTTATCGTAAAGGCCCGCGATGCCGGCATTACGGCCCTGATTTTAGGCCCCGACGGCTGGAACGGCCGGCGCATGGCTCAGTCCCTCTCGCCGGCATATCTGCAGAACCTGTTCTATACGGACCACTATGCCAACGACGCCAGCGAACCCGTGGCGGAGGAATTTGCCGAGGCCTATTATGAAAAATACGGCGAGCTTCCCGACAGCTACGCCGCCCTGGGCTACGACTCCTTCATGATGGTGGCCGAAGCGGTGCGGCGCAGCGGCTCGGCAGACCCGGAAAAAATCGCCGCAGAGCTGGCCAAGACCATCGATTACCACGGCGTGACGGGCATGATCGCCCTGGACGCCAACCACGACGCCATCAAGCCGGTCTTTATCATGACCTTCTGGCAGGGCCAGCCGGCGCTGCTGGAAAAGCGGCCGACAGTCCAATTATGATAGGCTGTACACGGCAGCAGACATAAAAAATTGCGGAATTGTCGAGATGACAGTTCCGCAATTTTTTTTGCAATACGACTAAATTTAGTTGGGTTAGACGAGGCTGACGCTTTATATGATAATCGCCGTGTCCAGCTGATGTTTTAAGTAGTGGTACAATCCCTCACGATGAATACGCCAGCGGCTGCCAATTTTAAAGGCTTGCAGCTGTCCGCTGTAGCATAACTCATAGATACCCGACAAAGGGACACCCGTTAGTTCAGATACTTCCTTTGGAGAAAATAAGATACGATCGGACCACCGATTGCTTGACGTATCTAAAAAGGTCATAGGGTTTAAAGAAACTGGCGGATACGGATTGCGTCTAGGGCGAATGTGTCTGGCCATGTATCATTTGGCTCCTTTCTATAGCAATTACACGCAGTACGGCAAATACGGCGTCATAGCGGCGCGGCGCTCCTTCCAGTCGGGCATGATCATCGTCATGACGTTGTAAAAGTGGCGCGAGTGGTTGGGATGGACGAGGTGGCACAGCTCGTGGAGCATGACGTGGTCGATGATTTCCGCCGGCATGATGGCCAGGTAGGTGTTCATGGTAATGATGGCCTTGGCGGGCATGCACGAGCCCCAGCGGGAGCGCATGACGCGCTGGCGGAGCTTGGGCATGGCGATGCCGTAGGCCGAAAGCTGGGGGAAGATGCGGGCCAGGCTTTCGGCGAACAGCTTCTCCCCTTCCCTGCGCAGCAGCTCGTGGTACAGATGGCGTCGCTCCTCGACGGTGTTGTCGGCCAGCTCCATGAATACGGTCCGGCCGCGGCGGCGCACCGTATTGCGCAGGCCCAGGCGCACGTCGAGGGTACAGGCCGTCCCCGCCACGTACAGGCCGTCGCCGTCCCGCAAGGTCAGCACCGGCAGGGCTTTCCTGCAAACGTACTCGTCCAGGGCTTTCACGATGAAGGGGCCCTGCTTTTGCAGAAAGGCCTCGATGTGCTCTATGGGAACGCGGGGCCCTGCCGATACGTAAATGGATAAGTCGGGGCGGACGCGGAGGTTGATGTTTTTTACGGCCTTCCGCTCCAGGACGTACGTCAGCTGACGGCCCTCAAGGCAGATGGGGCGCTGCGATATGGGATTCATATTCCTCTCCTCTGTCGATGTGGTATAATACCATCATATTATACTATATGCTGCAAGGAGATACTATCATGCTCGATTTTACGGCTATCGATTTTGAAACAGCCAATAAATACTACAACAGCGCCTGCTCCCTGGCGGCCGTTTCCGTACGGGACTACGAGACGGTCCGGGAAGGCTATACCCTCATCCGCCCTCCCTACATGTCCTTTTCGCCGGACAACATCCGCATCCACGGCATCACGCCCGACCAGGTGCGGGACAAGCCGAAATTCGACGCCCTGTGGGACCGCGTCCGGCCTCATCTGGAGGGCCGCATCCTCGTGGCCCACTACGCCGTGTTCGACACGCGGGTCCTGCGCAGCCTCCTCAAGACGTACGAATTGGAACCGCCCCGGGCGACGTACGCCTGCACGGTGGAAATTTCCCGCAAGGTCTGGCCCGATCTGCCCAACCACAAGCTCGACACGGTGGCCGGCTTCCTGGGCTTTTCCTTCCGCCACCATCAGGCCCTGGACGACGCCCGGGCCTGCGCCTTCATCGTCTGCGAGGCGGCGAAGCACGTCGGCGCGTCTTCTATGGAAGAACTCATGGCGGCGACAGGCCTCTCCCTGAAGACGTTATAGACATATGAATTTTGCATATAGAAGGGCGCCCCATGTCGTTTGGTAATACATATCTTACATTATCGTCAATCTATGCGTATAATGAAACAAGATAATTTCTATACCGAAAGGGGATTGAACATCATGAAAATTGTATTGCTTGAATCGCTGGGAATCAGCCAGGAACTTCTCGATTCGTACGTAAAGCCGCTGCGGGAACAGGGCCATGAATTCGCCGCTTACGAACGCAACGACGACCCGGCCGTCCAGATCGAAGAAGCCAAGGACGCCGATATCCTCATCATCGCCAACATGCCCTTGAAAGGCGAAGTCATCAACGCCTGCCCGAACCTGAAATACATCAACGTTGCCTTTACGGGCGTCGACCACGTCGATTTGGAAGCGGCTAAGGCCAAAGGCGTCAAAGTCAGCAACGCTTCGGGCTATTCGACAGTCGCCGTCGCCGAACTGACCATCGCCATGATCCTCGACCTGCTCCGCTACGTGCCCCAGGTAGACGCAGCCTGCCGCGCCGGCGGCACGAAGGCCGGCTTCATCGGCGCTGAACTGGAAGGCAAGACTGTCGGCCTCATCGGCACGGGCGCTATCGGCCACCGCGTCGCCGAACTCGTCCATGCCTTCGGCGCCAAGGTCATCGCCTACAACGGCTTCTCCCATAAAGCCGATACGGAGCTCATCAAATACGTTCCCCTGAAGGAACTGATGGAACAGTCCGATATCGTATCGCTCCACTGCCCTGTTACGGACCAGTCCCGCGGCATGATCAACGCCGAAACGCTGTCGTACATGAAGCCGACGGCCTTCCTGGTCAACGAAGCCCGCGGCCCCGTCGTCGACTCCCAGGCCCTGGCTGACGCCCTCAACAGCGGCAAGATCGCCGGCGCCGGCATCGACGTATTCGAAAACGAACCGCCTCTCGATACGAATCATCCCCTGCTCCATTCCAAGAACACCATCGTCACGCCCCACGTAGCCTTTGCGACGAAGGAATCCATGGAAAAACGCGCCGTCATCGTCTTCGACAACATCGACGCCTACATGGCAGGAAATCAGAAAAACGTAATCTTATAAGGTATACGAATCCCCAAGCAGTATAGGCCTGTCAGGCCTGTACTGCTTTTTTTATGGGCGGAAATAGCATACACTATACCATAAATAGATAGGAAATCAAATAACTATAGCATATTTGCAAGCAACGAAAAATATATTGCTTAACATAACACTAGTATGGTAGTATGTAAACAACGAAAGACACCATTTAGGTAACCAAGTATTCAGCACATATGTAAAAGGAGCAAACCAGTATGAGCATGAGAATGACCTTCCGTTGGTACGGAGAAAAAGACGACAAGATTACGCTGCAGCAGATCGACCAGATCCCCGGCATGGACGGCATCGTCGGCGCATTGTTCGACATTCCCGTCGGCGACGTATGGCCTGTAGAGCCGCTGCTTCACATTAAGAAACAAGCCGAAGCGAACAACCTCGTATTCAAGGATTTGGAAAGCATCAACGTCCACGAAGACATCAAGCTCGGCCTTCCCAGCCGCGACCAGTACATCGAAAACTACATCCAGTCCCTGCGCAACGCCGCAAAGGCCGGCATCGAAATGGTATGCTACAACTTCATGCCCGTCTTCGACTGGACCCGCACGGAGCTGGCCAAGCCCCTCTACGACGGCTCGACGGTCCTAGCTTACGACTACCACATGGTAGCCGGCAAGACGCCCCAGGACATGGTAAAGGAAGTCCTGGAAAACAGCAACGGCTACGTCCTCCCCGGCTGGGAACCGGAACGGCTGAAAGAGCTGACCCGCCTGTTTGAAGCGTATGGAGGCATGGACGAAGACGGCCTGCGCAAGAACCTGGAATACTTCCTCAAAGCCGTCATCCCCGTGGCTGAAGAAGTGGGCATCAAGATGGGCATTCATCCCGACGATCCCCCCATTTCCGTATTCGGCCTGCCCCGCATCGTAAAGAACGAATCGGACCTCGACAAGATCGCCGCCATGGTAGACAGCCCGAGCAACGGCTTCACCATCTGCACGGGCTCCCTCGGCGCCAACCGCCAGAACGACATTCCCCACATCATCCGCAAGTTCGGCAAGATGGGCCGCGTCAACTTCCTCCACATCCGCAACGTACAGGTTCACGAACCGTGGGTATTCAACGAAGTGGCTCATAAATCGCAGATCGGCAACCTCGACATGTTTGAAATCGTCAAGGCCGCCTACGACATCGGCTTCGACGGCCCCATCCGTCCGGACCACGGCCGCATGATCTGGGGCGAAGAAGGCCGTCCCGGCTACGGCTTGTACGACCGCGCTCTCGGCGCAAACTACCTCTGCGGCCTTTGGGACGCTATCAACCGCATTTGCGGCCAGAAATAGGACGTATACGATAAGGAGGAACCTGACATGCTACATTTACATCGCCGCAGCCTCGTCGAAGACAAGGTTGCCTGGGAACAAGCCGGCATTGCCCTGTATCAGTTCGATACAGAAGCTGTTGAAGCAGCGACGAAAGAAACGCCCCAGTGGATTCACTTCGGCGGCGGCAATATTTTCCGCGCCTTCATCGCCGCCCTCCAGCAGCGTTTGCTCGACGAAGGATTGGCTAAAACGGGCATCATTACGGCTGAAACGTACGACGAAGAAGTCATCGAGCACGTATACCGCCCCTTCGACAATTTGAGCCTGGCCGTCACCATGTACGCCGACGGCCGCTTTGAAAACGAAGTCATCGGCTCCGTCGTCGAATCCGTCGTCTGCCGTCCCGATTTCGCAGAAGACTGGAAGCGCCTCAAGGAAATCTTCGAAGCGCCGTCGCTGCAGGTAGCCAGCTTCACCATTACGGAAAAGGGCTACAAGCTGACGGACTACGCCGGCAATTACTTCCCTGCCGTCGCTGAAGACATGAAGAAGGGCCCGGAACACGCGACGAGCTCCATGGGCTCCATCGCCGCCCTGGCCTACGCCCGCTACAAAGCCGGCGCCTATCCCTTCGCCTTCCTGAGCCTCGATAACTGCTCCCACAACGGCGACAAGATCAAAGAAGCCATGACGGCCTTTGCCCAGCAGTGGGTCGCCAACGGCGTGGCCGAACCGGGCTTTGCCGACTACATCAACGACGAAACGAAGGTCTCCTTCCCGTGGAGCATGATCGACAAGATTACGCCCCGCTCGTCGGAAAAGGTACAGGAATACCTGAAAGGCATCGGCTTCGGCGATACGGAATTGATTCACACAAACAAGGGTACCTATGCGGCTTTCGTCAACGCTGAAAACGCCCAGTACCTGGTCATCGAAGACAAGTTCCCCAACGGCCGCCCGGCCCTCGAAAAGGCCGGCGTCATCTTTACGGATCGGGAAACGGTAGACAAGGTCGAACGGATGAAGGTCTGCACCTGCCTCAACCCGCTGCACACGGCCCTGGCCGTTTACGGCTGCCTCCTCGGCTACACCCTCATTGCCGACGAAATGAAGGACCCTCAGCTCAAAGGCCTCATTGAACAGATGGGCTACGGCGAAGGATTGCCCGTCGTCACCAACCCCGGCGTCCTCGACCCGAAGGCCTTCATCGCCGAAGTCCTGGAACAGCGCCTGACCAACGGCAACCTGCCCGATACGCCCCAGCGCATTGCCACCGACACGTCGCAGAAGGTCGGCATCCGCTTCGGCGAAACGATCCGCGCCTACGGCGATAAAGCCAAGGACCTGACGTATATTCCCCTGGTCATCGCCGGCTGGTGCCGCTATCTCTTGGCCGTCGACGACGAAGGCAAGGCCTTCACGCCGAGCCCGGACCCGCTGCTCCAGAACGTGCAGGACGCATTGCAGGGCGTTGTCCTCGGCGACGTAAGCTCGGCCAAAGGCAAGCTCCGCCCCATCCTGTCCAACAAGGGGATTTTCGGCAGCGACCTGTACGAAGTCGGCCTAGGCGAAAAGATCGAAGGCTACTTCGAAGAACTCATCGCCGGCCCCCATGCTGTCCGCAATACATTAGTCAAGTACGTGAAATAGATATCGTTTAAGGAGGAAATGCAATTATGAAAGCTGTCGTAGTAGAAACACCGGAAAAGATTACCGTCGTAGAACGTGAAATACCTGAAATCACCAGCACCCAGGTCCTGCTCAAGGTCAAAGCAGCCGGTATCTGCGGCTCCGACGTAGGCATTTATCACGGCAAAAACGCCTTCGCCACCTATCCCCGCGTCGTAGGCCATGAATTTGTCGGCGAAGTCGTCAAAGTCGGCGCAGATGTGAAGAACGCCGCCGTCGGCGACCACATCGCCGTCGACCCCGTCGTTTCCTGCGGCCACTGCTACGCCTGCCGCACGGGCCGCCACAACGTCTGCAAGACCGTCAACGTATTGGGCGTCCACCGCGACGGCGGCTACCAGGAATACGTCGCCGTAGAACAGGACCAGCTCCACCAGCTGCCGAAGGACCTTCCCTGGGAAATCGCCGCGACAGTTGAACCGTACTCCATCGGCGCTCAGGTCGCCCATCAGGGCCGCCTGACCGGCGACGACACGGTCCTTATCTGCGGCGCCGGCCCCATCGGCCTGATCATCCTGCAGGTCGCCAAGATGAAGGGCGCGAAGGTCGCCATCCTCGACGTCGTCGATTCCCGCCTGGAAACGGCGAAGGAAATGGGCGCCGACATGGTCATCAACAGCAAGACGAAAGACCCTGTCGAAGCGATGAACGAATTTACCGGCGGCGAAGGCTTCAACCTCATTTACGAAGCAACGGGCAACGTCAACGTATTGCAGATGTGCATCCAGAAGCTGCCCAGCCCGGCAGGCCGCGTCGTCGTATTGGGCTTCTCGACGGTCGAATTCCCCATCCGCCAGGTCGACATCATGAGCAAGGAACTGGAAATCATCGGCACGCGCCTCAACAACTACCGCTTCCCCGAAGTCATCGAATGGTTTAAAGAAGGCAAGGTCGACCCGAAATCCATCGTCACCAACACCTTCCCCTTCACCGAAGCGGACAAGGCCTTCCAATACAACGACGAACACCCGGAAAACGTGCTGAAAATCGTTCTTACGTTTTAACATTCCCGTAGTTTAATGTTTCCGAAAGGACGGTATCAGCGAATGAGTCAACAAGCATCGTATCAAATCAAAACGTCAGAATTAGTCAAAGTCGTCGCCAGCGGCTGGCTGGGCACGGCCATGGAGTTCATGGATTTCCAGCTCTACTCTCTGGCAGCGGCTATCGTATTTAACGAAATCTTCTTCCCCGAATCGGACCCGGCCATGGGCCTCATCATGGCCATGGGCACGTACGGGGCCGGGTATGTCGCCCGCCTCGTCGGCGCCTTCGTCTTCGGCCATGTCGGCGATAAGATGGGCCGCCGCACGGTATTATTCGTCACGATTACCCTCATGGGCCTGGCATCTACCCTCATCGGCTTTTTGCCGACGTACTCTGAAGTTGGCATCTGGGCTCCGGCCGGCCTCGTCGCCCTCCGCATCATCCAGGGCTTAGGGGCAGGCGCGGAAATCAGCGGCGCCGGCGTCATGGTTACGGAATTCTGCGAAACGAAGACCCGCGGCCTCGTCGGCAGCCTCGTCGGCCTCGGCACCTCGTCGGGCACCCTGTTGGCCAACCTCATCTGGACCATCATCCTGACGATGCTCACCAAGGAAGAAGTCCTGCTCTGGGGCTGGAGAATCCCCTTCTACGCCTCCTTCGTCGTCATGATCGCCGCCGTATTGATCCGGATGTTCGTTCACGAAAGCCCGGTCATGGCGGAAAAGAAGAAATTGCTGGAAGCGGAACGGGAAAAACAGCTTGCCGGCGACGTCCCTGTCGAACAGCAGCCGAAAAAAGGCCGGAAGAGCTTTATCGTCGCACTGGCCCTGCGCTTCGGCCAGGCCGGCAACAGCGGCCTCATGCAGACCTACCTGGCCGGCTTTATCGTCACGGTCCTCGCCATGGAAAAGACCGTCGCGACGGAAGCCAACATCATTTCTTCCTGCGTTTCCTTCTTCACCATTCCCTTTGTCGGCTGGCTCGGCGATAAGTTCGGCCGCCGCAAGATGTACATGGTTCTGTCCCTGGCTACGGCTATCTACGCCGTTCCCATGATGCTTCTCTTCGAAACGAAGGACCCCGTCATCCTGACCATCGCCATGGTCATCGGCCTGAACGTCGGCGTACAGGGCCTCTTCGCTCTGGAAAACGTCGTATTGACGGAGCTGTTCGGCGCAAGACACCGCGTCACCATGGTATCGCTGGCGAAGGAAATCGCCGGCCTCGTCGCTACGGGCTTCGGTCCGATCATCGCGGCCGCCGCCGTTACGGCGATGACGGGCAGCTGGGTTCCCCTGGCCATCATGACCATTCTCTTCTCCATGTCGAGCTTCTTCGGCGCGTACTTTGCGGAAGATACGACGGGACGAGACCTGAACGAATTGGACGACGCAATGTAACGTCATGTCATATGCAACGGATAACTGAGTATAGTACCTTACTGTACTCAGTTATTTTTCTAAGAAAAAAAGGAGGATTTCTATGGCAAAGGTATTAACCATCGGCGAAGCCATGGGCCTGCTCATTGCTGACCGGCCCGGCGATTTGGCCGAAGTGGAGCAATTTTCCCGCCACGTCTGCGGGGCTGAATTAAATTACGCCGTCGGCATGGCCCGCTTAGGTCATGACGTATCCTATATTTCCAAGGTAGGCGGCGACCCCTTCGGCCGCAGCATTCGGGCCTTTTTGAAAGACAACGGAATCCATACGGATTATGTGCAGACCGACGAGGCCCATATGACGGGCTTTCAGATGAAGGAACGGGTCCTGGAAGGCGACCCGGCCGTGGCGAACATCCGCAAGTATACGGCCTTCTCCTTCATGACGCCCGACGACCTGCAGGGCATCTGCTGGGACGGCGTGACCCACGTCCATACGACAGGCATTCCCCTGGCTGTGTCGGAATCGTGCCGCCAGACCGTCGTGGCCCTCATGAAGGAAGCCCGCCGCCGCGGCGTGTCCGTTTCCTTCGATACGAACCTGCGGCCCATGCTCTGGCCCGATACGGAAACGATGGCCAGCGTCATCAACGACGCCGCCCAGTACGCCGATATCGTCATGCCCGGCCTCAGCGAAGGAAAGATACTGACCGGGCTGGACGATGAAAAGGCCATCGCCCGCTATTATCTGGAACGGGGCGCGAAGCTCGTCGTCATCAAGCTGGGCGGCAGCAGCGGCACATACGTCGCCGACCGCGAAGGCGGGCAGTACGTACCGAGCTACCGCGTAGACCATGTCGTCGACACCGTCGGAGCCGGAGACGGCTTTGCCGTCGGCTTTACCAGCGCCTGGCTGGAAGGCTTGTCTATGGAAGAAGCGGCCCGCCGGGGCGCCGCCGTCGGGGCCATGGTCATCCAGGTCGCCGGCGACAACGAAGGTTTGCCGACGCGGGACCAGCTGGCTGCATTTCAAACCGAACAGGCAGAATAGCAGATGGAACTACACCAAAACGGGTTGAGGAACGACATGTCCTCGGCCCGTTTTTTGGGTTATGCCGAGGCTTGTTTGGTATACTTTAATACACAATCGTTTTACTTTACAAAAGGATTTACGTAGTCTATAATGAAGAACAAAACATCATATTTTATCAATATGAGCGGAAAATTATGAAACGCGTTCTGCCCCTGCGCCTGGATCAGGCTGCCTCGGCGGGATTTGCGTCATGAGGAGGTTTTACCTATGGAATATCGTATTCGCCGGGCCCTGCAGGGCATGGTGAGGCACAGCTACCTGAAGGACGAGGGGACGGCTCTGGAAAAGGATATTATCGACTGCTCCCTGGGCATCAACCCCTGCGGCGTCACGCCGAAGCTGACGAAGGACATGTACGCGGCGACCTTCGACATCTTGGCCAGCTATCCGGCTCATCCCTACGTGGAAACGCGGCGGCATATCTGCGAGTATTTTTCCGACGTGGCGTCGCTGGACGTCGGCCAACTCAGCATGCAGAACGGCTCCATGAGCGCCCTGCGGGCTGTCAACTCCATCTTTCTGGAAGACGGGACGCGGGTCCTCGCTCCCCAGCCCTGCTTTTCGTCGTATACGACGGACGCCCGGGCCTGCGGAGCCGAAGTCGACGTCGTGCCCCTGCGGGAAGAGGATCATTTTGCCTTCCCTGTAGAAGAATACGTCGCGGCCATCCGCGAAGATCACCGCCTGGCCTACCTGGACAATCCCAACAACCCGACGGGGCAGGCCCTGTCTATTGCCGACCTGCGGCGGATTTTGACGGCGGCCCGGGAAAAAGGCGTCCTCGTCCTCGTCGACGAAGCTTACGGCGACTTTTTGGACAAATCCGAGTCGGCCCTGTCCCTCCTCGATGAATTCGACAACCTCATCGTGACCCGGACCTTTTCCAAGGGCTTCGGCTTAGGAGCCCTGCGGGCCGGCTACATCGCCGTTCCCAAGGCCATGGCCGATATTCTGGAAGCCTTCGGCGGAGAGATGAACCTGACGACGCCGGCGGCGGCCATGATCCCCGTCGTGTTGTCCGACCCGGCTTTCCTGGCCTATTCGCGGGACCTCATCGCCCAGAACAACCAGAAGCTCATCAGCGGACTGCAGGTGCTCAAGACGTCGGCGACGCGGGATGACGTGCCCATTACCCTGTTCTATACGGATCAGGACGTCGATTTGGGAGCCTTGTTCTGGAAATACGGCATCCGCGTGGAAAACGGCGTCGACTTCGAAGGCATCGGCAAGCGCCACGTCCGCCTGCGCGTGCCTCAGGACATTACGGAATTAGCGCGCCGCTTAGAGCGCATCGAAGCGGAACTGCAGACGGCGCGATAAAGGAGAGATGGATATGAATCAAGACAGCAACACAAAAGTCAGCCTGCGCAACGTCGTCATTTTCGCCGGCGCTTACTGCGCCTTCAGCATCGGGTCGGGCTATGCGACGGGCCAGGAAATCCTCCAGTTCTTCGGAGCCTTCGGCCCTCAGGGCATCATCGGCTGCTTCGTCAGCATGCTCATCTTCGCCTTTCTGGGCGGGGCCCTCATGCAGAAGGGCTACGATTTGAAGCTGAAATACCACACCCAGGTCTTTCACTACTACTGCGGCAAGTACATCGGCACGTTTTTGGAATGGGTTACGATCTTATTTTTATTCAGCGTCGTGTCGATCATGATTGCCGGCACGGGAGCTGTGGCCTCGGAATACTTTGCCCTGCCCGGAGACGTAGGCAGCGTGTTCATGGCCCTCCTGTGCATCCTGTCCATCCTGCTGGGCCTGATGCGCCTGGCCGACGTCATCGGCTCCATGGGTCCGGTCATCATCTTCTTTACCATCGGCATCGGCATCCTGACAGTCCTCAACGCCAATACGGACTGGGCCAAGGGCTGGGACATCCTGTACGACCTGCGTTCGACGAAATCCTGGTGGTTCTCGACGTACGATTTCCTCGATTCGGCCTGGTTCAGCGGCGTCCTGTACGCTTCCTGCATGGTCTTCGGCTCCATCCCCTTCCTGACGGGCCTGGGCGGCAAGGCCAACAGCCGGCGCGAAGCCTTCCTCGGCGGGTTCCTCGGCGGCGTGGCCCTGATGATCGCCAGCGCCCTCATGATGGCGGCCATGCTCTGCTTCCCGGCGGAAGTGGCAAAGCTTCAGGTTCCCAACCTGTTTTTGGCCCAGCAGTTCGCTCCGGCCCTGGCCCTCATCTTCTCGGTCATCCTGCTCCTGGGCATTTACAGCACGGCGGCTCCCATGTTCTGGGTCGTCATCAACAAGCTGGAGCAGTGGATGCCCAACAAGACCGTCAAGATGGCCGTGACCGTCGTCCTGGGCGTCGTGGCCTACTTCGGCGCGCAGATCGGCTTCGGCAAGCTCATCGGCTTCCTCTATCCCCTGATGGGACAGGTCGGCGTGCTCATGATCATCGTCGTCCTGGTCAAGGTATTCATCCTGAAGGACAACAAAGACCCCGGCCTGGAACGGGAAGAATAACGTCTCCTGCCCTCTTGCCTCTGCGGCAAGGGGGTATTTTTCGTCAAAGTACAGAAAGAGGAGGCATTTTTTGTATCGGTATACATCATTTTTTTAGCCAATGCATTTCAATTTGAAGCCGTAATATGGTAGAATATGAAGTATGGTAATTTTTTAGATACAGGGGACGCCAATGGAACAGTTACGATTACTGGAAAAAGAGCCGCGGGAAAACGTGCGGGAATACGCCTACCGCGTGTTGTACGATAACATCATGAATCTGCATCTGGTGCCTGGGACGGCCATGTCAGAACAGGAGCTGTCGACGATGCTGTCCGTCAGCCGGACTCCCGTGCGGGAGGCCTTTATCCGCCTGGCCCAGAAGGGCCTTCTCGACGTATTGCCCCAGCGGGGGACCTTCGTGTCTAAGATCAATACGGAGCAGCTGGCGGAATTCCGCTTTCTGCGGGTGACCATGGAGACGGCTGTCGTCGCCCTGGCCTGCCGGGAGTTTCCCGAAGAATACATGTGGAAGCTCCAGCAATGCCTGAAGGAGCAGGAGCTGTACCTGCGCCGCCGCGACGTCAACGGCTTTTTCGCCAGCGACAACCAGACCCACAGCATCCTGTACCAGGGCTGCGGCAAGCCGCATATCTGGCAGATCATCGAAAGCTCTACGGCCGACTACATGCGGGCCCGCGTGCTGAACATCGCCGCGGCGGCCGAGCAGATGAACATCCTCTACAGCCAGCATCAGGCCCTGGCGGAAGCCATCCTGCGCCACGACGCCCAGCGCGGCGTAGCCATTATGGAAGAGCATATCAACAAGGGCATCATCGACGTGGAAGTGCTGCGCAAGCAGTATCCCGATTACTTTAAATAATGCATAGCCCCTCCCTGCCGGACGATTCGGCAGGGAGTTTTTTTTGTTATCGGCGGAAATCCGTTTGAAAATCGCCGTTATACGGCGAAATACAGCAGGACATACTTGGAATATACCGGCCTATATCGGGCTAATATCGGCGTATACGGCGCAGGGATGTTTGGCTCCATCGGCGTCATTATGCCGATTTCCCTGCCCATAACCGCTGCGACACATCGGAACCGTTACGCGTAACGTCTTATCTTTTCTTTTTTATTTTTGCTTTCTCTTTTTTGTATACAGCTATAACTGCATAGAACGAAGCGTGTTTTTACAGCGGACAGGTATGCTGAATCTGCATGATTGAAGGGGAAATAAATGCTCCCTTCCCTGTCCCATATACAGTAGCGAGCAAAGACGGCCCCAGGGCGGGCGGAAAGGAGCAGCCCATGAAGAAGCTGCGGTGGTTTCAGACAAAGGTCGGGTTGTTTCAGGACCCGCGCATGATGTATCTGTTGAGTCAACCCAGCGGCGACTCCTACTTCGTCATCTGGTTTTACCTGAAGGACCTGGCCGGCATGGTCAACGACGACGGATATATCTACGTAGCCAAGGGGCAGGCCGTGACGACGGCCTTGCTGGCTCGTCAGCTGCACCGCCGCCGGGCCTTTGTGGAAAAAGTCCTCGACGTGTTCGAGCAAATCGACCTCATCAGCCGCGACGAGACGGGCCTGATCCGCATCGTGCCATGGCATGAAATCCAGAGCTTTGACCGGGACGAGAAAAAACGCCGCGATGCCCGCGACCGCATGCGCCGCTACCGCCGCCGCAAGGCCGAAGGCGGCGAGGCGCGCTGCCATACGTCTGAAGCTCCGGCCGAGAGCAGCCCATGGGCGGAAGACGCTGCCAGTGACCCGCGCTGCGGCGGCGAAGACCATGCCCGGCCTTCGGCGCAGGCTGTCCCGACGGGATACGTCTGCCCTGACGAGACGGCGGCAGACGAAAGGGCTTCGGCCTGCCCGGACGGCGGTCTCGTTCCCGTTCGGGAAGGGGCTGGCTGTACGGCTTCCTCTTATGGCGACGGCGAAGCCCCTGCCGTATGGGACGACGCAGCTCCGACGGCAGCTCCTTGGCAGGACGAAGAACGCCCCGGCCTGCAGGATACGTGCGCCCACATAGCCGAGCCCGGCGGCAACAGCGGCATCGCGCCCGTATGGACTACGGCAGCCCAAAGAGGCTGCGATGGTGCGAACGATCCGTCCCCTTCGGCAGGACGAGGCGCCTTGCGCTGCTATACGGCGGCCTTCGGCCAGATGAGCAGCCGCACGGCAGAGGAGCTGACCGACTTGGCCCGCTGCTGGGGCGACGAAGCGGTCTGCGCCGCCATAGACATTGCCAGGGACAACGGCGCGTCCGGCATTCGCTACATCCGGGCCGTCCTGGTCAACAGCGGCGGGCGGCCGCGGCGAAGGGAGACGATGTATGAACGACGGGAGAAGGAATTTAATCAATACGTTGATACAATGCTTCGGCAAATCTGGGAATCCGACGGGGATGGCTGCTAGAATGCGCATCCTGAAGGACATGCTGCCGCCCCTGACGGAGGATCAGGCCCGCGCCCTGGCGCGGCGCATCCTGGAGGTCCACCGCTTCGAGCCGTCCATTGCCGACGTACTCGCTCATTGGCGGGATATGGAACGCCGCCGCCGGCAGCAGGAAGGGGCAATCTATCTGGACGAGACACCGCCGCGGATTTCCCACGCCGAGAGGAAACGCCGCGCCGGCGAGCTGCGCCGCGTCCGGACAGCCCTCGGCCAGCGCCGCTCCGTGCCGGGCCTCGTCGTATCGGAGGGCTTGACGGCCTTTGCCCGATCCTTTTTTCCCCACATGAGCGAGGAGCTCATCGAACGAAACAAGATGGAAATCGCCAACTGCCGGGCCGACCGGGAGCGGGAAGACCGCTGCGCCAGCCCCTACGTCACCATGATGGAGCTCGACGAGACGGGCTGCGTGACCCTGTACATGGCGAAGCGACCCAGAGAGGAGGATGCCCATGCAGAAGATCCTGCGCTTTTTGAGGTCTGTCGATAAACGGACCGTCGTCTTTATCATCCGCATACTGTATTTTCTGATTAGGAGGAACTATACCGATGAAAGTCTATCTCAATCCAGGCCACGACCGCCTGCTGGACAGCGGGGTGGTCAACGCCGCCCTGAACCTGCGCGAATGCGACCTGGCCTATGAGCTGGCCGAGGCCGTCCAGGCCTATTTGGAGCGAAACGGCGTCGCCGTCGTCCTGGGCCAGTCCGACGATTTGTACGCTGTCTGCGGACAAGCCAACGCCGCCGAAGCGGACGTATTCGTGTCCCTTCATTTCAACGCCTTCAATAAGCGGGCCACGGGCACGGAAACCCTCATTTCCAATACGCCCCAAAGCCTGCTCCTGGGCCACTGCATCCAGGCCAACGTCAAGGCCGTCCTCAACCTGCCCGACAGGGGGCTGAAGGAGCGGCCGGGCCTCTTCGTCCTGCGCAACACGGCCATGCCCGCCGTCGTGGTGGAAGTCTGCTTCATCGACAACGACTACGACATGCGCTGCTACGAGGCCCATAAGGACGAAACCGCCAGGGCCATTGCCGCAGGCATCATACAATATCCGGCCATGCGCGGTCAGGCTGCGGCGTAAGGAAACCTCAGGATTTTCGATTTGTTGAAAATCCTGAGGTTTTCTATGTCGTTTTCGCATTCACGACAAGTATAGGTTGCGTGTTATTGATTATTATTCCGCTATCTGATATTATAAAATTAACCTAATAGGTAAATGAGGTAGGGCATTGGAAATAAAGTATAGAAACAATCAAATACGGAAAATATGTACAGATGCCAGTGCAGCACGTCGTGAATATGGCGAGGAGATGGCCAGGAAAATACATATGCGCATTGATCAAATCAAAGCGGCTGATACGGTGGAGCTATTGGTGCTGGGGCGCATAGGGCGATGTCACCTGCTGAAAGGCGACAGAGCGAATCAATATGCCATGGATTTAAGCCAGCCATATCGTCTTATATTTACTAAACAAGGGGAAGAAATTCAAATTGCAGAGATACAAGAAATTGTAGATTATCATTAATGATGAAGAAGGAGTGAGGGTCATGTTGGAAAGTAAAAGCTATATTGCTACGCCTCCTGGCGCTACAATTAAAGAACAGCTTGACGATTATGGCATGACACAAAAAGAATTCGCCAGGCGCATGGGTCTGTCTGAAAAGCATGTCAGCCAGTTAATCAACGGGACTGTCCGATTGACTCCAGACGTGGCGGAGCGCCTTGAATTAGTGCTGGGGATTCCGGCTCGTTTTTGGAATACATTGGAAGCTATATATCAAGAAAAGCTTATAAAAGCCAAACGGGAAAATGAATTGGAAAAAGAGATTGAAATTGCTAAGAAATATCCGTATAAAAGTATTGCAGAATGGGGAATGGTTGCCGATACTACTAAAAGTGAAGAAAAAGTAAAAAATCTCTGTAAATATTTTGGCGTGCATACGCTGGAAAAAGTGCATATGTTTATGCCCATAGCCTGCCGGCGTTTGGCGGAAACTGAAAAAAGCACCTACGCTACATGGACGTTGGCGCAATACGCGAAACATAAAGCCGGCGAGATAGAGGTTGAGACCTTTTCAAGAAATAAATTAGTCAACGCGCTGCCTGAAATACGAAAGATGACCTTATACCGTTCGACAGCCTTCGCTAAACAATTGGAAGCGGTATTGGCACAATGCGGCGTTGCCCTTGTATACTTGCCGCGGCTGCAAGGGTCTTTTTTGCATGGCATTACATTTTACGATGACAATAAGAATAAGATTGTGTTAGGCGTTACGATGCGGGGAAAATATGCCGATAAATTTTGGTTCAGTTTGTTCCATGAAATAGCGCATATTTTAGAAGGCCATATTTACCGTGGCCGCGGCGTATCTGAAGAGGAAGAAAAACAGGCGGATGTAATCGCCGCCAATATCTTGATTCCGGAAGATAAGATGCAGCAATTTATCGGCCGTGGAGATTATTCTATAGCGTCTATCGCACAGTTTGCAGAAACTATCGGCGTTCAGCAAGGAATCGTCATTGGCCGTCTGCAAAATGATAAGCAGTTAGATTACAGACAATTTAACCAGTATAAAGTCAAATATGATAGCATTGCCTAGCTTTTTATCCCGCTGCGCGCGGGATTTTTTCTTTTATCTAAACCAAGGAAACGGCGCAGGGTATCTTGGATTTGCCTGAAATTTTGATACTTGCGATACGCAGCTGGCAAGGGAGCAGACGTCTTATTTCGTATACGTATTCCTATCAGGCATAGGTCGTTTATTGCCAAGGCGTACGCATGTTTGGTATAATCCAAGTAGAAGGAGGCGAGGCCGTGAAGCGAATTAAGGACTGGGAAGAGCTGACCATACAAGACAACTTTTTATTTCAAAAGGTCATGCGCAACAAGCGCCTGTGCCAGCATTTAATTGAGAAGATTCTGCAGATTAAGATAGCCGACATTACTTATCCCGATACGGAGAAGACTATCGACATCCGGCTGGACAGCAAAAGCGTGCGCCTGGACGTCTATGTCAAGGACGATACGGGGCGGGTATTCGATATTGAAATGCAGTGTACTGATGAAAAGGATAACGGCCTGGCCAAGCGGACGCGCTACTATCAGGCCATGATCGATATGGACGTCCTGGAAAAGGGCGACGATTATAGTATGCTGAACCCGGCGTATATCATCTTTATCTGCACCTTTGACGCCTTTGACCGGGGATTGCCGATGTACACGTTTAGAAATCGTTGTGTAGAGCAGGATGGCATAGAGCTGAACGACGAGGCGACGAAAATATTTCTGAACAGCAAAGGCGACAGCGAGGCCCTCGACCCGGACGTGCGGGCGTTTTTGCGGTACGTCGACGGCAAGGCGGCCGAAGGGGTATTTGTACAAGAAGTAGATAAGGAAGTACGGCGCGTGAAACAGCACGATGAAACGAGGCGAGAATATATGACGTTGGCAATGGAACTGAAACGGCAGCGGCAGGAAGGTATTGCAGAAGGCCTTGCAGAAGGTCTTGCAGAAGGCAGTGCAAACGAAAAGAAGAAAATAATAGTAACTATGCTGCAAAAGGGGCTGTCTGTAGAATTTATTGCGGACTGTGTACAGACGTCGGCAGAGTATATTATTGAATTGGGTAAAAAACAACATTTGTTATAACAGAGAGGCTGCTTGTGAAGGCAAGCAGCCTGTTTTATACTGGATTGTGTGTAGGCGCGTGAAGCAGCACGATGAAACGAGGCGAGAATATATGACGTACGCAATGGAAATCAAACGGCGTGAGCTGGCGAGCTTTGCCGAGGGGGAAAAAAAGAAGGAAACCATGATGATATTGGCGATGCTGAAAGATGGAGTTGCTAAAGAAACGATAGCGAAGTATGCAAAGGTTTCAGTAGAATACATTACGGAATTAGGAAAAAAACATCATTTATTGTAATCCGAATAAGATAAGGCGTCTGCGGGAGTGGACGCCTTATGTTGTAAGGCAGGGCCTCGTTTTTGCAAAGGCGAAAGTGAAACGCTGGACCCGGATGTGCGGGCGTTTTTGAGGTACGTCGACGGCAGGGCGGCCAAGGCGTATTTGTACAAGAAGTAGATAAAGAAGTGCGGCGCGTGATTTAGGCGCAGTATGGTTCACTGACAGGCTGGAGTGAGGGTTCCAGCCTGTTTTTTTGCGGGCTTCTAGACAGGAGGAATGAGGACGAAATGTCTTTTGATACGATACATAGCAGGGGTGGAATGGTTTATGAGAAATGTGATATGTATCGGGATTTGTCATTTATTTTAGGGGTGGCTTTAAACCGTATGATGTATTTTTATCCATTGGACATTGCGCCGTGCGTTTTTTCTGAATGGAATTTTTTACACGATGCGACGCCATATATCCGGGAAAACGGCCTGATTTACAGAAATTACATACCATAGGATACAAAAGCGGGACGATAATCTTTTAATATAGATTTAACGATTTATTCATAATTATTGGATTAGGGGATATTGCATTTGCCGATATAACATGCTAGACTAAAAAGTATATAGAAGGGGGTGAAACAGATGATCTCTAGCCGAAACGATTGGAATGGCATCGCAGGAGCGGACAAATTCCTGAAATTCCATACGGGGGGGGGGTACCGTAGTGGTATAAATACTACCTCCTATACATGCTTTGGCGTATCGATGACCCGGCTTGGGGAATTCGTGCGTTCTTTTTCAGCGCCGTCCTTTGGGGGGTTCGTATACTCTGGCGATACCATGTTTTTCAGGCAGCATAGGTGTATGCTGTCTTTTTTGCGTGCCCGGAACTGCTTCGCCCGGCGCGCGCTCCGTGTGCTTGCTAGAGAATCCATAGGTTGCCTATGAAACGGAAAGCCATATGTCCCGTTTGCGGCAAAGAATTTGAAGCGGACCGAATCACGCAGAAATACTGCAGCAATTACTGCCGGCGCTACGCCCACCGGCACGGCGTAAACGATCACGGCCGGTCGTCGCGGAAAAAGGAAGCCCTGCGGACCTTTCACTGCCTGAAATGCGGCAAGCTGGTGCGGGTGACCGAGGCGACGGACCGGCGGACAAAATTCTGCTCGGCCCATTGCGAGCGGCTGTACTGGAAGCACTCGGAAAAAGTCAAATCCCAGACTATACGCCACGCCTTTCACTGCCGAAACTGCGGAACTTATGTGGAAATCACCGAGCCCTACGACCGGCGAATCGCCTTTTGCAGCGCCGCCTGCCGCCTGCGCTGGTTTTCCCTGCATCGAAGCAAAAAAGAACGCGTATTACCATAGCAAGGAGGAAATAGGTATGAATCGAATATACAAAGTTATATGGAGTAAAGTAAAACATCAATACGTCGTCGTATCCGAACTGGCTCACAGCTGCACGAAGAGCGCAGGCAGCCGCGTCGGCCGGAGCGCCGCCGCCGTATTGGCCGCCCTGGTGCTGACGACGGGCCTCTGCGCCGCGCCCGTACAGGCCGAAGACCTGACGGACCCCTACGCCATTGTTAATGCCCGGGTAAAAGAAACGAACAGTACCTCTTCGGATACGCTGGTCACGCTCGTACAGAGCCCCTTGGCAAAGAGTGTCGCGCCGCTGGCAAATGAAGACGAAGGGCAGCCCGGCGAAGGCGGAGATACGACTGGTACGACGCCGACGGAACAGCCGGAGCAGCATACCATTTACAATGAAGAAGGATTCTATGCCCATAATCAACAAAACACGTACAACGCCTTGACGAAAGACGGACTGTGGGTCGGCGGCAATGACCAAGCTGTAGGTTTCCATGTTGATAACGACGGCAATCTCTTTACCAATGGAACGGCTACGTTTAAGAAAGGCGCTGATATGGGTGGACAGAAGATTACTAATGTAGATATTGGTGAAGCTCTTACAGATGCCGTGAATGTGGGACAGTTAGAAACGGCTATTAGCGATGCGGCATATGAAAGCGGCAAGGGGATAACGGTTACGCAGAAGACCGATGACCAGAAAGGGAGCATCGCAGTCAATGCCGGAAAAGGCCTGGGATTTGATGAACAGGACGGCAACAAGCTGATGGTCAATACGGGCGACGGCCTGACGGTAGACAGCAGCAATAAGGTAACTGTTAAGTATGATGATACGAACCTGACGATGACAGACGGCGCGTTGGACTTAAAAGATGACCTGAATGTAACCAGCGTAACAGCCGGAAACGGGTTTAAGGTCAATGATACGGTAGAACTGACTTCGTCTGGTCTTACGGTGGGCAGTAATACAAGCCTGACGGCAGATACGCTGACTGTAGGAGGAAAAGCGTACATCACGAGTACCGGCCTGAACGCGAACGGCGTTATCAGCGGCGTCGGAACTGCGACCAAGAACGACGAAGCTGTAAATCTAGAACAGATGAAAACAGCTATCAGCGACGCGGCATATGAAAGCGGCAAAGGGATAACGGTCACGCAGAAGACGGACGATCAGAAAGGAAGCATCGCAGTCAATGCCGGAAAAGGCTTAGGATTTGATGAACAGGACGGCAACAAGCTGATGGTCAATACGGGCGACGGCCTGACGGTAGACAGCAGCAATAAGGTAACTGTTAAGTATGATGACACGAACCTGACGATGACAAACGGCGCATTAGATCTGAAAGATAGTTTAACTGTGACCGATGTTAATGCCAATGCCTTTAATGGTGCAACAGGATCCTTCAGTGCATCTGTAACGGTTGGTGACGCAAGTACAGGTATTCGAATTAATAATGGCACGATTTCCGGCTTAGTGACAGCCAATATTGAGAATGAAAGCGATGCTGTTAGTGTAGGTTATTTAGAAAACTCTGTAAAAAATAATGCTAGTGGCGGAACTACGTATGATGACGGTGATGGCATCACTATTACTCCTGGGGCAGAAGGAAATAATCCATCCATTTCTGTTAAGTATGATGATACGAACCTGACGATGACAGACAGCGCGTTAGACTTAAAAGACGACCTGAATGTAACCAGCGTAACAGCCGGAAACGGGTTTAAGGTCAATGAGACGACGAAGCTGACCTCGGCAGGTCTTACGGTGGGCAG